>NZ_LDVA01000382.1:0-15001 GCF_050768715.1 Burkholderia sp. ZZQ-2
ACGCCTAGTCTTTCGAGCCACGGCTCTTTCCGCAGAACTACGCGCGAGAGGAGCAAGCTTACCGTCGCAGCCCCCGGCCTCTCCATTGCGACATAAAAGCCAAGCACACATCTCGTAGCAACGTCGAGAGCCACAGACAGCCACGGTCGACCGATAATCTGTCCGTCCAGTTCGCTAACGAGCAGGATGTCCGCTTGCGTGTGATCAACCTGCACGATATCTAACGGATGTCGGACCTGGAATGTGCCAGGGGCAACTGCAGCGTTCGGGAGGGCAGCTCGTGCCAAAGCATCCTGCTCGCGATAGGAGAGCCACCGTCGAGCTATTGTTGACCTGCTTGGAGGCGATAGACCTGCAACGCTGCAGCGACGTTTCACCTCAAGTACAAGATCAGTTGCAGGATGCGCAAGGTGCCGCTGATCTGGGAGCCATTCGTGCACAGCCTCGTCAATGACGCATTCGACGGCGGCGTCCAGTCTGCCCCCGGTTGGCCTACCCGGCTGCCCTGGCTCTAATGTGCTGGCGACCGGATCTGCGAGGAAACGTCGACGCAGGCGATATACGGTGGTGCAGTGAACGCCTAATAGCTGTGCTGCTCGTTCAGCCTGCTGTCGGGAAAGCACGCCGTTGCCAAGCGGTCGAAGCACGGACGCAATCTTCGCTGCTCGAGCGGCCCGCTCTTCGATCGAAGCCATATGGATCCCTATCAATCCACGCGACACGTGCGCTAGCAATATTAAAGAACACGTGCAACGTGCTAGCAACGTTAGTGAACATTGGCCAAGTTTCTGTTGCAGAAACGCAACGGCCAAGCCGCCGCCAGAAAACTTCAAAAAGCCCCTGTTCGCCAGGGCTTCTTTGAGAATTTCCGCTAGCAACGTTTCTGAACACGGCTAGCGCTAATAATGAACGCCTACAATCGTCCCGGTGTAGCTCTCGTCCTTTGCTGACTACGCCACCGCAAACGCACCCATCAGCAGTATCGGCGGACACTGTCAGCAGAAACTTCGAACGGCAACAATCGGCCTGGCCTTGTGGTCGCTGGGGAACGGCCGCGCCGTGTCACGCATGCTGCTGCGGCAGCCGATGATAAGCGCGCCCGTGATAGACGAGGCCCGTACACGCGGAGCCGAGATGTAGCGCCTGCACGGCGCAGAAAAAGACCGTATGTGTGCCGATGTCGATGCTCCGGTCCACCGTGCAGTCGAGACTCGCGGCCGCTGTGGCCAGCACCGGCGCACCCGTGACGAGACGGATCCACTCGCCGTACGTGAAGCGCTCGGTCATCTGGACATCGCCCTTGCCCGCGAAGATCGGTGCAAGCATCTCGTGCTCATGGGAAAGAACGTTGACGCAGATGATGCCCGCCTTGCTGAAGTGTCCATATTGACGGCTGGACCGGCCTATGCAAACGAGCACCGTAGCAGGATCGTCGGTGACGGAGCACACCGCGGACACCGTCATGCCGACATCGCCGGAAGGTGTCGTGGTGGTGATGATATTCACCGCTGCGCCGATACGGGACATGGCTTCGCGGAAGGTCGTGCGGTCGGGGGAAAGTGCTATCACGGCGGTACCTCTCTCGGTGGACGGAACGGCGGTGCGGCTTCGTGGCGGCGCGCCACGGGTCCTTGCATGAAGCATGCGTGGCGAAGTACCCGTGGCGTTGCACCGTTCATCACCCACGCCGCACCGTCGACGGGTTCTCGTGGCCAATTGCGCTGCCGGCGATTCCTATTGCCGGTGAACGGACGCTGCTGTCCCTGAACCGACGAGCTGCTCCTTGATCAACTGCTCTTCGGCATCGTCGTAAAGGCCGGCAATAATGTGCGCGTAGCGTGCCATCAATGCCTTGCGGCGTTTCTTGCGCGTGGCGGTCATCACGCCGTTTTCCGGTGTGAGTTCCTCGGGGAATATCCTGAACGCCTTGATCTGCTCCGCGCGCGCCAACCTCGCATTTGCCTTTTCCACTTCTTCACGGATCAGGTCGATAACGGGCTGCGAACTGGCCAGATCGGCGTACTGCGTGACCGACGGGTCGTGCGTCCTGGCCCAGTCCATGGCGAGCGTGCCGTCGACTTCGATCAACGCCGTCAGATACTTGCGCCCTTCGCCGATCACGAGTGCCTCGGTAATGTACGGACTCTGGCGCAGTTCGTTTTCGACCTGCACCGGGCTGATCGATTTGCCGGCGGCCGTATTGATGAGCTCCTTCTTTCGATCGATCAGCTTGTACGACCCGTCCGCGCCGACGTCGACGATATCGCCGGTGTACAGCCAGCCGTCCCGCAGCGCGGCCTTCGTTTCGGCTTCCTTGTTCCAGTAGCCGATGAACAGCCCCGGCCCCCGAACGATCATTTCGCCGTCCGGCAACACGCGGGTTTCCCAGGCGGGGTCGTCGAGCGGGACGCCGGAGTTGCCGGGCCCCGACCAGTCGGTCACCTGCGCGAGGTTGCCGCCGACCATCTCCGTTTGCCCGTAATTCTCTTTCAGGTTGACGCCCCACAACTGAAACAGCGTGACGACCTCGGGCGGCACCGGAGCGGAGGCCGTGTACGGATAGCGCAAATCGTCGAAGCCGATTCTGGCCAGCAACGGCTTGAACACGTGCTCACGGCAGATGGCGTAGAGCTGTTCCTTGAACGGGTCGCCCGTGCCTGCATCCTGGCGATCGGCCAGCACTTCCCGCGCGATGCCGAGCGCGAGCGTGTAGTTTCTCCGCTCGGCTTCGCTGCTGCCGTTCACGTGGTTGATGATCTGGGTCGCGAACTTCTGATAGAAGCGCGGCGGCGCCATATAGGACGTCGGTCTGACTTCCTGAATGCACTTCGCGAAATCGGCCGACACGTCGACGAAGTAAGGTACCGTCTTCGCGATCAACGGCAGCGTCGTCGCCTGAATGCGCGCGACCGTGTGCGAAAGCGGCAGATGGATCACCATGCGCTGCGGTTCGGACAATATCGCCGGACAGAAGGTCGGCCACGTGAACGCGCCCGCGAGCATCGACACGTGCGTCAGCATCGCGCCTTTCGGCGCCCCCGTGGTTCCCGAGGTGTAACCCAGGCTCACCAGGTCCGTCGGCCGCGCAAGCTCGGACTGCTCACGCAGATAAGCGACTTCGTCGCCGTCAAAATGCGACGCGAACTCGGCGAGTGAAACGACATTCATGCCGGTTTCGTCAGGCGAGCGCTTCCAGTCCGGATCGAGCACCACGATCTTGAGGAGCCGGCTGGACGTATCGGCCGCTTTCATGACCCGAAGCTGTTCGGCACTTCCGGCAAAAGCGAGTGTCGCCCCTGAATCCTCCAGGTAGTAGCGCACCTCCTCGACCGACGCGGTGAAATAGACGCCTACCGTCACCGCGCCCGAGCAGATCGTCGCCATGTCGGCAATCAGCCACTCCTGCGATACGTCGCCCATGATGGCAATCCGATCGCCTCGTGCGACACCGGCCGCGCCGAGGACTGCGGATACGGAACAGACTGCGTTCGCATAGCCCTTCCAGGTGGTGGGCACCCACGCTCCGGCACGCCTCTGAAAGAACGCGTTTGCGTCGGCGTCGTTCTTCACGCGCTCGATCAGCAAGGCCGGAATGGTGGTGGTCGCGAATTGATTGCCGGAAGTCCACGGTGCCGCGCTCATTTCCAGTTGTCTCCAAAGCGCTTGCGCCTTTCGGTAAACGAAGCCACCGCTTCGCGGCGCTCGGGGGAATTGAACGTGATCGTCTCCAGAGCGATCGACGTGTCGAGAAGCAGATGGGCATTCTGCTTGACGAGCTTGTTGACGCAGTACTTCGTCCAGACGATCGCGTCGCGCGGGCCGCTCGCGAGCAGTTCCGCGTAATCGATCGCCGCCTCCAGCAGCTTGTCGCTTTCGACGATCTTGTTGATCATCCCCATCGTCAGCGCTTCCTCCGCGCTGACGAAGTCGCCCGTCATCAGATAGTGCCGCGCGCGGACCGGCCCGAGCAGAAGCGGCCAGATCACCGCACCGCCGTCGCCCGCGACCACACCGGCATTGACGTGCGTATCGGCGAACCGTGCGGTCGGGCTCGCATAAATCATGTCGCAGAACAGCGCGAGCGTCGCGCCCAGGCCCACGGCCACGCCATTGACCGCCGCCACGATCGGCACCTCGACCTCCAGCATGTTTCTTATGAGGTGACGGCCACCACGCGTCGCCGACGGGATATTGCCGTTGTCGATCGACTTCTGGTCGCCGCCCGAGCAGAACCCGCGACCGGCGCCGGTCAACACGATCGCCTTGACCGCTTTGTCGTGATCCAGCTCGACGAATACCCGTTCGAGTTCGTCGTGCATGTCCCAATTGATGGCGTTCAGGATTTCCGGGCGATTCATCGTAACGATCGCGACACCGGAGGACCGTTGTTCGACATTCAGATACTGATAGCGCGAAGACGTATTCATAGGTTCATCCTTGACTTTGCTTCGGGTTGGCGGCCTGCGGACGCATGGCGCGAATCTTCTCGAGCAACTCGTCGGTCGGGCGGACGATATTGTTGCGATCGTTGAAATGCGGAATCACGTAACGGCCCACCATGTCGATCGTCGACATGATCTGCTCGTGCGGCACCGAGTCGATATGCAGCAGCACCTCGTCGATTCCGAGCTTCTCGTATTGCTCCAACTGACGGATGACGGTATCGGGGCTTCCGCACACCGTGGTGGCGGATTCGTTCAGCAGGTAGTCCCAATCTTCGGCGGCGCGCTGCATCGCGGGCACGCTTTCGGCCATGTATGCGTAGTTGTCCGCGAGTTTGGCGAGCCGCGGATACGCATCGGTCGAGATGCGCGCATAGTTCATGATCGCGCCGGCGTAAATGTCCTTCGCTTCCTGGTCGGTCTTGCCGATACCGATGAAGATCGGCATGCCGGCGCGCGGCTTGTGCAACGGCCCGGTCTCATCGCGCTTCCAGCTGTTCCAGTAGGTGTCCAGCAGCCCCTTCTGTTTCTCCCATCCCTGATAAATCGCATGGCTCATCACCGCGAGACCTTCCGAGCCGGCCCAGGCATGGCTGTTCGCACTGGTGGCTGCAACGCCGAGGACGGGATACGGTTTTTGCAACGGCTTCGGCACGAGCGACCGGGGCGGCACCTGGTAATACTTTCCCTCGAAGGTGAACACGTCCTCACGCATCGCTTTGCGCAACAGCGCCATGCCCTCTTCCATTTGCGGCAGGGTTTCCTCCGGCGATACGTTGAACGCGCGCATTGCGATCGTCGTGTTCGCGCGCCCGCAATACATCTCCATCCGGCCTTCGGAGAGGATGTCGGTGGCCGCCAGCCGTTCCGCGGTACGCAGCGCGTGATTGATGGCCTTCGGCATCAGCGCCACGGCAGGACGCAGCTTGATTCGCGAAGTGACGGCCGCGAGATAACCGAACACCACTTCAGGCGCCGAACTCGACACGCCGCCAAGCGCAAAGTGCTGCTCCGACAACGCAACAAAGTCGAAACCCATTTGCTCGGCGAAGCGCGCTTCGCGAACCAGCTCGCGAAGCCTGTTCGAGTAGCTATGCCCGACCTGCGTCTCCTGCTCGGACCAAAAACCGAATTTCAATGGCATTTTCTTTTCCTTGACAGTCGTAATTCGAAAATTCACGGCGCGCGCGAACTGCTGCCGAGGTTCGGGCAGTGTCACGCCGCCAACCAATTAACATCGTCGTTTAACTTGATTTAGAAACAGCCCATCCAGATTGGATAGCGATACTCATCCATCCGGATGCCTTTTCTGTCTTGATGTCTCTTTTGTTTTCGTGAATAGATATTGCCGCACATCCCGCAGCATTTTTTATTCTTTTCATGCCGCAACCTTGCCGATACCGGCAGATCATGCTGCCGGCTCTCCGTCTTTTTCTAGGTCGACGATTCGGCCGCAAATGCCGACGCGAGAAGCCTCGCGGTCGCACGCAAACAGGCCTCGCCGATCTCGCGTGACGATCCTCGCGCATCGCCCAGCACGCCGTTTCGGGAGATCGACGCCACGCCTTCCTTCCACATCCGGTTCAATTGCTCGGTCGTCATGGCACCCACGTGGCCGGCCGTGAGTCGAGCGAGTCGCACACTGTCCGGATCAAGGTGGATCATCAGGGAGGTTTCGGCGATGTCTGCGTGTCCGCCCACGGATTCCGGATCGCCGCCGGCTTCCTCGACGGCCAGTCGCCATTCGCGCAGCCACGCCTGATGATCCGTATAGGCAAGCACCTGGACGTCTGGCCCGACGGCCTGTCGCAATTCCGGCAACATCGCATGAAGGGCATTGAAGTTACCGACATGCGCCGAGAACAGATAGATGCACTTGAATCCATGTGCCGCGAGGCTCACGCAGTAATCGTGGCAGAGCGCGGCATACGTGTGCTCCTGCAACGAGATCGTGCCCGGGAAGGCCATGTGGTGCTTCGAGCATCCCACTCGTATCGTCGGCGCGATCAGGGTTCGCCCCAGCAACGTGGCGATTTCCACGGCCAGCGCGTCAGCATGATCGGCATCCATGCTCAGCGGCAGATGGGGGCCGTGCTGCTCGATTGCGCCGCAAGGAATGATGACGCGATCGAACTGCGTGGCCAATGCGGCCGCCACGCCCTCATACGTCATGCGCGCAAGATGCAGCGTTTCCGACAGTTTGAGATTGCTCACGATCAGGCCTTCTTATTGCGGTTCAGAAATATGGATCTTGCGTCCGCGGTCCGCGCGTTGCCGAGATATCCACGCAGGTCATCGAGCGTCATCTGCAGCAGAGCTTCGTCGTTCATCCGTGGACTCTCGCGCAGCGTTCGCTTGATGGCGGCGAACAGCTGGCGATCTTTGGCGCAAAGCGCGCGGCATTTGGCCAGCGCGTCTCTCAGCGTTTCATCGTGCGGGGAGATCGCGTCCACCGCGCCTATCGCCAACGCTTCTCCGGCCGTGATCAGTTCACCGGAGAAAAGCAGTGAACGCGCGGCACGCCGACCCAGCAGGGCCGCTGCGTGGCGCATGCCTTTTGCCGCGGGCAACAGGCCGTGATTGATCTCGGGAAATCCTAGCCGGGATTCAGCGGACGCGACGACGTAGTCCGCATGCAGCGCCATTTCGAATCCGGCACCCACTGCATAGCCGTTGACCGCGCACACGAGCGGGCTCGGATACTGCTCGAGTTGCGCCAGGAACGCGTGGAACGCTTCCATGCGCGACAGGGCGAGCTCATGGTCCGCCACTTCATTGATATCGCCGCCGGCACAAAAGAACTTCTCTCCCGCCCCGGTGAGCACGATGCCGGGTGGCACGTCGTGTCGAGCGAAGTCGCGGAAGACGGACATCAATGCGGTGATGAGCGGTTCGTTCAGTGCGTTCGCCGGCGGCCGGTCGATCGTCAGTTGCACGACGTCCGCGTCGATCCGTGTGCAAATCAATTCGTCGGTTTTCATACCTGATGTCTCGTGAATTTACATCGAGTCAGTGTAGGTCCGACGGGGCCAAATTTAATTTTGATTTGCCGGCGCCATCGTTGATTCGGCGGATTAAAATCGCGTCAGTCGGATGGCCCACCGTATGTTGCACCGAGGGCGGCGATACGTGAATTCACCGAGGCCAGGCAGGCGCAGAAAGCGAGTGAACCGTGGAACCCAACAATCCTGAAATCGGCATGTCCGCTTCGCGAGCCATGACAGACCCGGTGAAGATCAACTATCAGCCGTTCGATCCGGACTCCGTCGATTTGCCGGTCATTTCCGTTCTCCTGGAGACGAGCGGAAAAGAGGATGAGCTGCCGATGCACGTTCATCGCAAGGGGCAATTGGTCGTCGCATTGAGCGGGTCGGTCATGTGCCGATCGCCGAGCGGATGGTGGATCGTCCCGCCCAACGGCGCGGTGTGGATTCCGGGCGGCATTCCGCACAGCAATCATGCTTCCGATTTCGCCAAGCTGTACGTCATCTTCATTCCGCCCGACGAGGCCGGCCTGCCCACCGACTGCCGCAGCTTTACGATCACGCCGCTCATCCGCGAGTTGATCCGTTCACTGGCCAGGTTTCCGCCCGACTATCCGAAGGACGGCCCGGTGGGCCGGCTCGCCAGAGTGCTGCTGGATCAGCTCGCGCTGCTGGCGCCCGACGACGTCTTTCTCCCGATCTCCGACAATCCCCGTCTTCAACAGATCGCTTCGGCGTTGCTCGACAACCCCGCCGACCGCAGCACGATCGCGGAATGGGGGCGCCGATATGCGATGAGCGAACGTACGCTCGCGCGGCTGGTACGCAGCGAAACCGGCATGACCTTCGGGCGCTGGCGCGAGCGTCTGCATATCATCATTGCGCTTCAGCGATTGTCGGCAGGCGCGTCGGTTCACGCAGTGGCGCTCGAGCTCGGCTATGAAGGTCCGAACTCGTTCATCACCATGTTCAAGAAGACCATGGGACAAAGTCCCGGCAAGTTTCGCGTGGACCAGAAGGAGGCGTCCTCGCGCTGATCGAAACGCGGCGGCTGGCGCTACGCCGCCGCCCCTTTCACAGCTGGCGCGCCCGCTCCCTCAAGTGGAACTTCTGGATCTTGCCGGTCGCTGTCTTCGGCAGCGGCGAGAACACGATGGTCTTGGGCACCTTGAAATGTGCCAGCCGCTCGCGGCAAAACGCGATGATGTCCGCTTCGGTCACCGCCGAATCGTCTTTGAGCGCGATGAAAGCACAAGGTGTCTCGCCCCACTTGTCGTCGGGACGCGCGACGATTGCCGCCTCCAGAACGGCGGGATGGGAATACAGTATGTCCTCGATCTCGATCGACGAAATGTTTTCGCCTCCCGAGATGATGATGTCCTTCGAGCGATCCTTGATTTCCAGGTAGCCATCGGGATGCCATACCGCGAGATCGCCCGTGTGAAACCACCCGCCGGAAAATGCCTCCACGGTGGCGTCCGAATTCTTCAGGTAGCCCTTCATCACGTTGTTGCCGCGCAGAAATACCTCGCCGAGCGTTTGCCCGTCTTTTGGAACAGGCTCCAGCGTATCGGGGCTGGCTACCATCACTGCCTCGAGAGCGGGGCCGCGCACTCCCTGGCGGGCCTTGAGCCGCGCTTTCGCATCGAGATCGAGTGCATTCCACGAGTCGCGCCACACGCATTGCACGACCGGCCCATAGGACTCGGTCAACCCGTAGGCGTGCGTCACGTCCCAGCCCATGCGCTCCATGCCGGCGATCACCGAAGCGGGCGGCGGCGCACCGCCGGTCATGACCTTGACTCCATGACGGATGCTGGCTTTCAGCTCCGGCGCGGCGTTATTGATCATGTTCAACACTACGGACGCCGCACAAAAATGCGTAACCGCCTCGGTGCGGATGGCGGCGAGAATCCGCTCGGCCCGCGTATGGCGCAGAAAAACACTGGTGCCGGCCACCAACGCCATGGTCCACGGAAAGCACCAGCCATTGCAGTGAAACATCGGCAAGGTCCATAGATAGGTCGTGTCCTCGTCCAGATGCCACGATAGTGCGTTCGATACTGCGTTCAGATATGCGCCGCGATGGTGATACACGACGCCCTTGGGATTGCCCGTCGTGCCGGATGTGTAGTTCAGCGATATGGCCTGCCATTCGTCTTCCGGCATCGCGACAGAAAATTCTGTGTGCGCGGCCTCCTGCAGCAACGCCTCGTAGTCTTTTTCGCCGAGCAGATCGCCTTCTCCGAACTGTGGGTCGTCGATGTCGATGACCTGAATGGCGCGGCCGAGCCGCGCCAGGGCCTTCTTCACCGTCGAGGAGAATTCGCGGTCGGTGATCAGCAGCTTCGCGTCGCCGTGGCCGAGAATGAACGCGATCGTGTCGGCATCGAGCCGTGTGTTGATGGTGTTCAGGACAGCGCCGCAAAGCGGTACACCGAAATGTGCCTCGAACAGTTCGGGCGTATTGGCCGCGATCATCGCCACCGTATCGCCGTTGCCGATGCCGCGCCCGCGCAGCGCGCCGGCGAGCATCCGGCACCGCCGGTAGGTTTCGGCCCAGTCGCGGCGTATCGTGCCGTGCACGATGGCCGTGCGCTCCGGCCAGACGGACGCGGCGCGTTCGAGAAACGTCAGCGGCGACAAGGCAATGAAGTTCGCCGGGTCGCGCTCGAGTCCGATCGTATAGGGATTTTCCGCCGTCGTTTTCATGCGGGCCGCCCCGCGGCCACGGCGCTCGCGCGCGCGCCGACGATGTCGGGGTTTTCTGCGTGTCTCATCTCTCCTCCAGTTGCATTTATGGTCACGAAACGCCCTGCGATGAGCGTCACGACTTCATCCGGAACAACGCTCCCGCGATCGGAACGGGACGACCCGATTTCTGCATCGGCACGGCGGCGCGACCGGATGGCGTCAAACTTCCTGATCGTCGTGAATTCGCTCTATTTTTCTCTGCTCGACCATGTTCAAACCGTAGCCCTCCAGGCCCACGATCGTTCTTTCATGATTGGAGAGCAGGATCATGTTCTTCACGCCGAGTTCGGTGAGAATTTGCGCGCCTATTCCGTAATCGCGCAGTTCCGGCTCGGCAGGCTTGGGATGCATCATGGCACGCACCCGCTCGGACACGGCCGTCGGGCGGGATTCGCGGATCACCACGATGACGCCGCGATTCTCGTTCTCCAGCAAACGCGCCGCGCCGCGCAGGGACGCGAGGTGGTGACCGCCGATGACGTCGTTCATGGTATCCATCGCATGCATGCGCACGAGAACGGGGTCGGCGCCCCGTAGATCGCCCATGACGAAGGCGATATGCTCGACCTGATCGATCCGGTTCCGGTAGACCACGATCCGCCAATGCCGTCCATTCGGCTCGGTGAAGCTCCCGTGTTCAACGGCCTCGACGAGCCGTTCCGTTCGTCGGCGATACGCGATGAGATCGGCGATCGTGCCCAGCTTCAGCTGATGCCTCCGTGAAAAGGCGATGAGGTCCGGCAGCCTCGCCATGGTGCCGTCGTCGTTCATGATTTCGCAGATCGCACCGGCCGGTGCGAGCCCGGCCAGCCGGGCGATATCTACCGCCGCCTCGGTGTGGCCCGCGCGCACGAGCGTGCCGCCGTCGCGCGCCATGAGCGGAAAGACGTGTCCGGGAGAAACGAGCTCGTCTCGCCCCGTTTCCGGATTGATCGCCAGCGAAATCGTGCGGGAGCGGTCGGCCGCCGAGATGCCGGTGCTCACACCGTCACGCGCCTCGATCGACACCGTGAAGGCCGTCTCGTGCCGCGAACCGTTGATTCGGCTCATCAAATGCAAACCCAGCGATTCGCAGCGCGAGCGAGTCATCGCGAGACAGATCAAGCCGCGCGCATGCGTCGCCATGAAGTTGACGGCGTCGGGCGTGGCGAATTGCGCGGGAATGACGAGGTCGCCTTCGTTCTCACGGTCCTCGTCGTCGACCAGAATGAACATCCGCCCGGCGCGCGCTTCTTCGATAATCTCCAACGCCGTTGCGATGTCGGCGCGCGAATCTGCCGGCCGGCCGGCGGACATTGCGTTACTCATGAGAGCACCTTACGCGATGTGATCACGACGCCTGCGCCAGTCCATGAATCTGGATAGGCCGCGTCTTGTCGATGGGAAGCGTCGTCTTGTTGGCAAGCCGTTTCAGGACGACGTTCGAGCGAACGCTGGCCACACCGGGAAGCGACGTCAGCTTGTGCGTGATGATGTGTTCGAGTTCGACGAGATCTCTCGCCACCACCCGCAGCAGATAGTCGGTTTGCCCGGTCATCATGAAGCAGTCCATGACTTCGGTGATGCCTCTGACCGTGTCGGCAAAACTCTCCCGCGCCTGCATGCCCTGCCGCTCCAGACTGATCTCGACGATGGCCATGATGCCCAGGCCGAGCAGGGACGCATTGAGCACGGCGACGCGTCGGCTGATTACACCGAGACGCTCCAGATTTCTGACCCTGACGAGACAGGGAGAGGGCGACAGGTTGACTCGAGCCGCCAGTTCGAGATTCGTCAAACTTGAGTCCTCCTGAAGTTCACTCAGGATGCTAAGGTCTATCCTGTCCAGCGCAACGTTCATAGCCCGCGTCTCCTCTTTGCACAAGGCTCCGGTGCCCTGAAGTTCGAACGCTCGCTTGCGCGGCAGAACATCGATTTCCGCTCCAGCAGGCATTCGAACAACATCACCTGATGAACAAGTTTATGCCTGGCAGCTCCGCGGAAAATTCTGATAAAAAGTCGAGTTATCACCAAAAACGGTCATTGTCGCCGCACGTTCGGGAAAACCCGCAACTCGTCATACTTGCGACACGCAAGCCGAGATGGCGATCAGGCCTTTCTGGGCGGCGGCAAGTCCGTGCAGACGCCTTCATACAATTCGGCGGCCATGCCGACCGATTCGCCGAGCGTCGGGTGCGGGTGAATCGTCTTGCCGATGTCTTCGGCGTCCGCGCCCATTTCGACTGCGAGACACACTTCGCTGATCAGGTCGCCCGCGTTCAGGCCCACGATGCCGCCGCCGATCACGCGATGAGTTTCCTCGTCGAAGATCAGCTTCGTGAAGCCTTCGTCGCGGCCGTTCGCGATCGCGCGGCCCGATGCGGCCCACGGGAACACCGCCTCGCCGTACTTGATGCCTTCGGCCTTGCACTGATCTTCCGTCTTGCCGGCCCATGCCACTTCCGGATCGGTGTATGCCACCGACGGAATCTGCAGCGCGTCGAAGTACGCCTTTTCGCCGTGCGCGGCTTCGGCTGCGACGTGGCCTTCATGCACGGCCTTGTGCGCGAGCATCGGCTGGCCGACGATATCGCCGATCGCGAAGATGTGCGGCACGTTCGTGCGCATCTGCTTGTCGACGTCGATGAAGCCGCGCTCGGTGACCGCGACGCCCGCCTTGTCCGCGCCGATCTTCTTGCCGTTCGGGCTGCGGCCTACCGCGACGAGCACGAGGTCGTAGCGCTGCGCTTCCGCGGGTGCCTTCTCGCCTTCGAACTTCACGTAGATACCGTCTTCCTTCGCTTCCGCGCCGACCGTCTTGGTCTTCAGCATCACGTTGCCGAAGCGCTTCGCGTTGAACTTTTCCCAGACCTTCACGAGATCGCGGTCGGCGCCCATCATCAGGCCGTCCATCATTTCGACGACGTCGATCTCGGCGCCGAGCGTCGAGTACACCGTCGCCATTTCGAGGCCGATGATGCCGCCGCCGATCACGAGCATCCGCTTGGGCAGCTGGCGCAGCTCGAGTGCACCGGTCGAATCGACGACGCGCGGGTCTTCCGGCATGAACGGCAGCTTCACTGCTTGAGAGCCGGCGGCGATGATGGCCTGCTTGAACTTGACGATCTTCTTGTCGTTGTCGCCCTGCACTTCCATGTGGAACGGGTCGACGAATGCGCCGATGCCGGTCACGACTTCGACCTTACGCGCCCTCGCCATGCCGGCGAGGCCGCTGGTCAGCTTCTTGACGACGCCGCCCTTGAAGTCGCGCAGCTTGTCGAGGTCGACTTGGGGCTTGCCGAACGTGATGCCGTGCGACGCGAGCGCTGCGGCTTCCTCGACGACCAGCGCCGTGTGCAGCAGCGCTTTCGACGGGATGCAGCCGACGTTCAGGCATACGCCGCCGAGTGTCGAATAGCGTTCGACGAGCACCGTCTTCATGCCGAGGTCGGCGGCGCGGAACGCGGCCGAGTAGCCGCCGGGGCCGGCGCCGAGCACGAGCATGTCGCACTCGATGTCGGCTGAGCCGCCGTAGCTGCCGGCTTGCGGCGCCGGAGCGGCAGCGGCTGCGGCCTGTGCCGGAGCCGCTGCCGGTGCCGCGGCCGCGACGGGCTTGGCGGGCTCTGGTGCTTTCGCCGGTGCGGTGGCGTTTGCGGACGCTTCGACGAGTGCGATCACGGTGCCTTGGGAGACTTTGTCGCCGGCTTTGACTTTGATTTCCTTGATGGTGCCTGCGATGTGGCTGGGCACTTCCATGGATGCCTTATCGGATTCGAGCGTGAGGAGCGTTTGCTCTTTTTCGATCACATCGCCGGGTTTGATGTTGACTTCGATGACATCGATGCCGTTGAAATCGCCGATATCTGGAACTTTGACTTCGATGAGACTCATGTACGTCCCCTTCTTGTTGGCTACGGAGAGAGGGAATGGAAACTCGCACGATGAACCGGCCACGGCCTGACAAGAGAACGCGAACCTGGGCAGAACCACCTTTGCTGTCCGCCCAAGGACGCGCCTTTCTTTTGGTTACTTTTCTTTGGAAGACAAAGAAAAGTAACCGCCGCCCCGCGCAGGGGCGACGCTAGCAGACCGTATGCAAAACAGGTTCAACGACAGTACGGGGCGCACCGACAAAAACGCACGCCCCCGCGAGCCCCTCTTCTCATCAAAGAATGATGCGACGGAAATCCGCGAGCAACGCGCCAAGATAAGCATTGAACCGCGCGGCTTCGGCGCCATCGATCACGCGATGATCGAACGCCAGGGAAAGCGGCATCGTCAACCGCGGCACGAACTGCTTGCCGTCCCACACCGGCTTCATCTGCCCGCGCGACAACCCGAGGATCGCCACTTCCGGCGCGTTGATGATCGGCGTGAAGTGCGTGCCGCCGATCCCGCCGAGCGACGAGATCGAGAAGCAGCCACCCTGCATCTGATCGGGCTTGAGCTTGCCGTCGCGCGCGGCCTTCGACAGCTCGGCCATTTCCTTCGCGATGTCGACGAGGCCCTTCTTGTCCGCATCGCGGATCACCGGCACGACCAGACCGTTCGGCGTGTCGGCCGCGAACCCGATGTGGTAGTACTGCTTGAACACCAGGTTGTCGCCGTCGAGGCTCGCGTTGAAGGTCGGGAATTTCTTCAGCGCGGCCACCACCGCCTTGATCACGAACGCGAGCATCGTGAACTTCACGCCCGCCTTTTCGTGCTCCTTGTTCAGCTGCACGCGCAGCGCTTCGAGCTCGGTGATGTCCGCTTCGTCGTTGTTCGTGACGTGCGGGATCATCACCCAGTTGCGATGCAGGTTCGCGCCCGAGATCTTCTTGATGCGCGACAGCGGCTTCG
>NZ_LDVA01000383.1:0-41741 GCF_050768715.1 Burkholderia sp. ZZQ-2
CCGCTTCTCCGCTTCTCCGCTTCTCCGCTTCTCCGCTTCTCCGCTTCTCCGCTTCTCCGCTTCTCCGCTTCTCCGCTTCTCCGCTTCCCCGCTTCCCCGCTTCCCCGCCTCTCCGCCTCTCCGCACCGACGCCTAACGGCTTCGACACTTCGATTCGCGAGGGCCAGCCCGCAACGCTTCCGCGCCGTCCTCGCCATGCCGCTGCCCGGCCTCCCCGGCGCCTGCGCTCCGCCGCTCGCCGCCCCAACACCCGTTCCGTCGCGAACGCAGCCGTTTTTCGGTCAATTCACCGCGTTCAGGCGCCTTTTTCCACGCGTCGCGCGCTTTGACGGTATGCTATTCGCCAGCCGCGCCGGCCCTGCCCGCTTCCGGGCCGCGCCCGCATCCCGTCACCCAGCAAAAAACACAAGCCACGTGGGAGATCCTATGCAGGTCAAGCTGTTCGCCGCGGCCGCGCTCGCCGCCGCCCTCGCCGCCCCCGGCCTCGCCGCCGCCAAGCCGCTCACCGTCTGCACGGAATCGAGCCCGGACGGCTTCGACGTCGTGCAGTACAACTCGCTCGTCACGACCAACGCGTCGGCCGACGTGATCTTCAACACGCTCGTGTCGTACGACGAAGCCGCGAAGAAGGTCGTGCCCGCGCTCGCCGACAAATGGGAAGCGAGCGCCGACGGCCTCACGTACACGTTCCACCTGCGCCCGAACGTCGCGTTCCAGACCACCGACTATTTCAAGCCGGGCCGCGCGCTGAACGCGGACGACGTCGTGTTCACGTTCTCGCGGATGCTCGACGATTCGAACCCGTGGCACAAGGTGGCCGGCGCGAGCGGCTTCCCGCACGCGCAGTCGATGGGCCTCGTGAAGCTCGTGAAATCGGTCACGAAGGTCGACGACAGCACCGTGAAGTTCGTGCTGAACGAACCGAACGCGACGTTCGTGCCGATCCTGACGATGGGCTTCGCGTCGATCTACTCGGCCGAATACGCGGATCAGCTGCTGAAGGCCGGCAAGCAGGTCGACCTGAACGCGAAGCCGGTCGGCACCGGCCCGTTCGTGCTGAAGAGCTATACGAAGGACGCGCTGATCCGTTACGACGCAAACCCGACGTACTGGGGCACGAAGCCGAAGGTCGACCGGCTGATCTACGCGATCACGCCCGACCCATCGGTGCGCCTGCAGAAAGTGAAGGCCGGCGAATGCCAGATCGCGCTGTCGCCGAAGCCGCAGGACGTGCTCGCCGCGAAGGGCGACAACGCGCTGAAGGTCGTGCAGACGCCCGCGTTCATGACCGCGTTCGTCGCGCTGAACACGCAGAAGAAGCCGCTCGACAACGACAAGGTGCGTGAAGCGCTGAACCTCGCGTTCGACCGCGCGACCTACCTGAAGGTCGTGTTCGACAACACCGCGACGGCCGCGAACAACCCGTATCCGCCGAATACGTGGAGCTACGCGAAGGACGTCGCGCCGTATGCGTACGATCCCGCGAAGGCGAAGCAGCTGCTCGCGCAGGCCGGCTTCCCGAACGGCTTCTCGACGACGATCTGGACGCGCCCGACCGGCAGCGTGCTGAACCCGAACCCGAAGGTCGGCGCGGAGCTGCTGCAGGCCGACCTCGCGAAGATCGGCGTGAAGGCCGAGGTCAAGGTGATCGAATGGGGCGAACTGATCAAGCAGGCGAAGCTCGGCCAGCATGACATGCTGTTCATGGGCTGGGCCGGCGACAACGGCGATCCGGACAACTATCTGTCGCCGCTGTTCAGCTGCAACGCGGTGAAGTCGGGCATCAACTTCGCGCGTTTCTGCGACGCGCAGCTCGACAAGCTGATCGCCGACGGCAAGTCGACCGCCGACCAGGCCAGGCGCGCGAAGCTGTACGAAGCCGCGCAGAAGATCATCCACGACCAGGCGCTGTGGATTCCGCTCGGCTACCCGACCGCGGCCGCGCTCACGCGTACGAGCGTGAGCGGCTACCACGTGAGCCCGTTCGGGCGGCAGAACTTCACGACGGTCGCCGTGCAGTAACGCGCCCCTCGCGCGTGGCACGCAAGCGACGGTGCGTCGGGCCGTCGCTTGCGGCCCGCGCGCCGCGCTTGCTACACTGCGCGCTCATTCCTCATACCGGACGCCAGCCAAAGTGAACAACTAAGCCTTCCCAAAATGTTTTCGCCGCCGTGCCACGCACGCCGCGCGCGAAGGTCTTCACGCATTTTCGGAGGTGCTTATGGCTGCTGCCACGCCCACCGGCGCGCTCGTCGCGCTTCATCACGTTTCCTTCCGCTTCGACGACGGCGTCACGCTGTTCGATTCGCTCGACCTTTCCATCGACCGCACGCCGACCGGCATCGTCGGCCGCAACGGCGTCGGCAAGAGCCAGCTCGCGCAACTGATCGCGGGCCGCTGCGCGCCGAGCACGGGGACGATCGACCGGTCGACGCAGGTCGCCTACGTCGCGCAGCAGCACGACGATGCCGCCGCCGGCCCGCGAACCGTCGCGCAGCTCGCCGCGCTCGATGCGCCGCTCGGTGCACTCGCGCGCCTCGCCGATGGCCGCGCGGAGCCGCACGACTTCGACCGGGTCGGCGATCGCTGGGATCTCGCGGAGCGGCTGCGCACCGCGCTCGACGCGGCCGGCCTGCACGACGTGCGCGCCGACACGCCCGCGCAGGCGCTCAGCGGCGGGCAGCGCGCACGCGTCGCGCTGATCGGCGCATTGCTGTCCGGTGCCGGCCTGCTCGTGCTCGACGAACCGACCAACCACCTCGACGCGCCGGGCCGCGCGTGGCTGCGCGCGGCACTCGACGGCTGGCGCGGCGGCCTCGTCATCGTGAGCCACGACCGTGCGCTGCTCGCCGACGTGCAGCGCATCGTCGAGCTGACGCCACAAGGCGTGCGCTCGTACGGCGGCAACTACGCGTTCTACCGCGCGCAGCGCGACGCGGATCAGGATGCCGCGCAAGCGGCGCTCGACAACGCGCGTGCCGAACGCGGGCGCGCGAGGCGCAGGCTCGAACAGGAACACGACACGATCCAGCGCCACGCGGCCGCGTCGCTACGCGATGCGAAGACTGCCAACCTGTCGTCGGGGGCGAAACAAAGCCGCAAGGGCGCGGCGCGCAACATCATGGGGCAGGTCCGGCGCCACCAGAACGACTTCAAGGCGACACTCGACGAACGCGTGCAGCAGGCGGCCGCGCGCGTCGAAGCCGATGCGCCCGTGCTGGTGTCGCTGCCGGGCACCGAGGTCAGCGCACGCCGCCAGCTGTTCACGCTCGAACGCGCGCGACTGCCGTGGGGCATCGCCGGCGCCGCCGATGGGATCACGTGGTCGGCGAGCGGCCCCGTGCGCATCGCGCTGACGGGCCCCAACGGCTGCGGGAAATCGACGCTGCTGCGGATGCTCGCGGGCGAGCTCGCGCCATGCTCGGGCACCTGCACGACGCACGTGAGCGCCGCGTATCTCGACCAGCGGCTCGCGCTGCTCGATCCGGAGCGCTCGATCGTCGAACAACTTGGGCTGCTCGATACGCCGCTCGCCGAAGGCGAGCTGCGCAGCCGGCTCGCGCTGCTGCAGCTCGATGCGGCGCGCGCGACGCAACCGGCGCGTCAGCTGAGCGGCGGCGAACGGCTGAAGGCCGCGCTCGCATGCGCGTTGTGGCGCGGCACGCCCGCGCAACTGCTGCTGCTCGACGAGCCGACCAACCACCTCGATCTCGAATCGGTGCGTGCGATCGAAGCCGCACTGGCCGGCTTCCCCGGTGCGATCGTGGTCGCCTCGCACGACACTGCGTTTCTCGCGGCGCTCGACCCGACGCACACGATGCAGTGGCATCGCGACGGGTGGCGCTACGAACCCGTCGCATGAGGAGAACGAAGCGGTGTCAGCCGGCGCTGCGGAACCGCAGCACGCCGTCGTCGCCCTGCTCGCGCACGAGTTCGCCCGCGAGCCACAGCAGGTTCAGGTGCGCGAGCGCCTCGCCGAGCGCGAACGTCATCTGGTGGATGTCGAGTTCACGGCGGCGGAACATGATCGGCACGATGTCGGCCGCGCTCATCGGCTTTTCCGCGCACGCGACGCGCACTTCGGCCAGGCGCGCGTCATGGTGTTCGCGCAGTTGCGCGATGCGCGTGCGCACGCCGCGGAACGGCTTGCCGTGCGACGGCAGCACCAGCGTATCGGGCGCCATCGTCTCGTAACGGCCGAGCGACTGCAGGTACAGCGCGAGCGGATTCGCCTCCGGTTCGAGGTCGAACACGGACACGTTCGTCGAGATGCGCGGCAGCACCATGTCGCCGGAGATCAGCACGCCGTCCGCTTCGCTATGCAGCGCGCAATGTTCAGGCGAATGGCCGAAGCCGGTCACGACGCGCCAGGTGCGCGCGCCGATCGTCACCGCATCGCCTTCACGCAGGCGCCGGTAGCGCGGCGGCACGGCCGGCACGAGATCCGAGTAGTAGTTGCGACGGTTGCGCAGCTTGTCGAGCGCGGCCGGATCGGTGAGCCCGTGGCGCGCGAAATGATCGGCGGCCGCCGCGCCGCCCGCGTTCGAGCCGTTGCCGGCCGCCATCAGGCAGCCGAACAGGTACTCGCCGAGCGTCATCCACAGCCGCACGTTCCAGCGGCCCTTGTCGCCGCCTTCGCACAGCCAGTTCGCGAGGCCGAAGTGATCGGGGTGGCAGTGCGTGACGAGCACCCGCAGCACGGGCAGGCCGTCGAGATGCGTGTCGAAGATCTGCTCCCAGTGCGTGCGGATCGCGTCCGACGAGATCCCGCAATCGACGATCGTCCAGCCTTCCTGCCCGTCGATCTCGTCGCGCAGCAGCCAGAGGTTGATGTGATCGAGCGAGAACGGCAGCGGCATGCGCAGCCAGCGCACGCCGGGCGCGACCTCGAACGTGTCGCCCGCGGCGGGCAGCGTGTCGGCGAAGGGGTAGTCGAGTTGGTGTTCCAGTGCGTTCATCGGTGGGGCGTCTCGTCGTTATCGGTGCGAATGCGCGCCGGCGGCAGGCCGCGGCGGGCGTCGCGTCGATTCTATCGCCGTCGCGCTCGACGCGCGCCCGGCGGCCGCCGCCCCGTCAAAAAAAGTTCGTGCCAGAATCGGTTCCGTACCCGTATCTTTACGCGAAGATGCACCGAACGGCACGCAACGGCGAACAACGCGCCGATTGAAGGCCGTGGGCGCGTCACCTCGAAAGTCATTGAAACGCCGACTTGGGCGCTAAAATGGCGAGTGCTTACAGCCCCTCCCGAACGAGCCTGCACGCAATGAATCACTTCCCCAAACTGCTGTCTTCGCAGATCGGTTTCGACGTCGCGCAGACGATGCTCGAAAACTTCGACCGCCACTACCGGATCTTCCGCGACGCGGCCGTCGAAGCGAAGACGCTGTTCGAGCACGGCGACTGGCACGGGCTGCAGCGGCTCGCGCGGGAGCGGATCACGTCGTACGACGATCGCGTGAAGGAATGCGTCGAGGTGCTGGAAGACGAATACGACGCGGAAAACATCGACGACGAAGTGTGGCAGCAGATCAAGCTGCACTACATCGGCCTGCTCACGTCGCACCGCCAGCCCGAGTGTGCGGAGACGTTTTTCAATTCGGTGTGCTGCAAGATCCTGCACCGCTCGTACTTCAGCAACGATTTCATCTTCGTGCGCCCGGCGATCTCGACCGAGTATCTCGAGAACGACGAGCCGGCCGCGAAGCCGACCTACCGCGCGTACTATCCGGGCACCGACGGGCTCGCGGCCACCCTCGAGCGCATCGTCACGAACTTCCAGCTCGAGCCGGCGTTCGACGATCTCCCGCGCGACATCGGCTGCGTGATGCAGGCGATCCACGACGAATTCGGCCACTTCGACGAAGCGCCGAATTTCCAGATCCACGTGCTGTCGTCACTGTTCTTCCGCAACAAGAGCGCGTACATCGTCGGCCGCATCATCAACGCCGACCGCGTGCTGCCGTTCGCGGTGCCGATCCGCCACGTGCGTCCGGGCGTGCTCTCGCTCGACACCGTGCTGCTGCGCCGCGACCAGCTGATGATCATCTTCGGCTTCTCGCACTCGTATTTCCTGGTCGACATGGGCGTGCCGTCCGCGTACGTCGACTTCCTGTGCACGATCATGCCAGGCAAGCCGAAGGCGGAGATCTACACGTCGGTCGGCCTGCAGAAGCAGGGCAAGAACCTGTTCTACCGCGACCTGCTGCACCATCTGTCGCATTCGAGCGACCGCTTCATCATCGCGCCCGGGATCAAGGGCCTCGTGATGCTCGTGTTCACGCTGCCGTCGTTCCCGTACGTGTTCAAGATCATCAAGGATCACTTCCCGCCGCCGAAGGAAACGACGCGTGCGCAGATCATGGAGAAATACCAGCTCGTGAAGCGCCACGACCGCCTCGGGCGGATGGCCGATACGCTCGAGTATTCGAGCGTCGCGCTGCCGCTCGCGCGGCTCGACCACGCGCTCGTGCGCGAGCTGGAAAAGGAAGTGCCGTCGCTGCTCGAATACGAGGACGACAACCTCGTGATCAAGCACCTGTACATCGAGCGCCGGATGACGCCGCTGAACCTGTACCTGCAGAACGGCAGCGATACCGACATCGAGCACGGCGTGAAGGAATACGGCAACGCGGTGAAGGAGCTGATGAAGGCGAACATCTTCCCCGGCGACATGCTGTACAAGAACTTCGGCGTCACGCGCCACGGCCGCGTCGTGTTCTACGACTACGACGAGATCGAGTACCTGACCGACTGCAACGTGCGCCGCGTGCCGCCGCCGCGCAACGAGGAAGACGAGCTGTCCGGCGAACCGTGGTATACCGTCGGCCCGCACGACATCTTCCCGGAGACCTACGGGCCGTTCCTGCTCGGCGACCCGCGCGTGCGCGACGTCTTCATGAAGCATCACGCGGACTTTTTCGATCCCGCGCTGTGGCAGGCCAGCAAGGACAAGCTGCTGCAGGGCGAATTGCCCGATTTTTATCCCTACGACGCATCGCTGCGCTTCAGCGTGCGCTACCCCGAGCGCTTCGGCGCGACGGACCAGAACGACGGCGAAGGCGACGCGCAGCGCGCCGCCTGACGCCGGTTACACCGAACCCGATACCGATACCGACCCGATTTCCGTCAACGGAAGCCACACCGATGAACACCCAAGACAATCCGCTTTCTCACCTGTTCGACAACAACGAAGCGTGGGTCAAACGCAAGCTCGAAGACGATCCGCAGTTCTTCGCGCGTCTCGCCGACCAGCAGGCGCCGGAATACCTGTGGATCGGCTGCTCGGATTCGCGCGTGCCCGCGAACCAGATCATCGGCCTGCCGCCGGGCGAAGTGTTCGTCCATCGCAACATCGCGAACGTGGTCGTGCACAGCGACCTGAACTGCCTGTCGGTGATCCAGTTCGCGGTCGACATCCTGCGCGTGAAGCACATCATGGTCGTCGGCCACTACGGCTGCTCGGGCGTGAATGCCGCGCTGCTCAACCGCCGCGTCGGCCTCGCGGACAATTGGCTGCATCACGTGCAGGACGTGCGCGAGCGTCACGCGGCGCTGCTCGAGGACTGGCCGGTCGGCGAAGCGCGCTATCGCCGCCTGATCGAGCTGAACGCGATCGAGCAGGTCGTCAACGTATGCCGCACGACGATCGTCAACGACGCGTGGGCCCGCGGCCAGTCGCTCACCGTGCACGGGCTCGTGTACGGCGTGCACGACGGCCGGATGCGCAACCTCGGGATGGCCGTGTCGAACTTCGACGCGCTCGACGAGACCTACAAGCGCTGCGTGGCCGCGCTCACCGCCGGCGGCAACCATGCGCCGGACAACGACATGATCGCGGCGGACGCCGCGCGGCGGCTCGAAGGCGTCGCGCAGGCGGTCGCCGACACGCTGAAGCCGTGCGACGACGCGAAGTAACGCGCAAGCCGCCGGGCGGCCGTTGCCACGCGGCCGCGCCCCGCATCGAACGGATCTGACACCGGTACCGCCAGGGCGGCGCCAAGCAAAGGAGCGACGGGCATGAAAACCGCATTGATCGTCGGTGCATCGCGCGGCCTCGGCCGCGAATTCGTCCGGCAATACCGGCGCGACGGCTGGAACGTGATCGCCACCGCGCGCGACGATGCCTCGCTCGACGCGCTGCGCGCGCTCGGCGCGCAAGCACATGCGCTCGACATCACGCAGCCCGAGCAGATCGCGGCGCTCGGCTGGAAGCTCGACGGCGAGCGGCTTGATGCGGCCGTGCTGGTGTCGGGCGTCTACGGGCCGCGCACCGAGGGCGTCGAGACGATCACCGCCGAGGATTTCGACGCGGTGATGCATACGAACGTGCGCGGGCCGATGCAGCTGCTGCCGATCCTGCTGCCGCTCGTCGAGGACGCACGCGGCGTGCTCGCCGTCGTGTCGAGCCGGATGGGCAGCATCGCCGAGGCGACCGGCACGACCGGCTGGCTGTACCGCGCGAGCAAGGCCGCGCTGAACGACGTGCTGCGCATCGCGTCGCTGCAGACGCGCCACGCCGCGTGCATCTCGCTCCATCCCGGCTGGGTGCGCACCGACATGGGCGGCGCGCAGGCCGCGATCGATCCGGAAACCAGCGTGACCGGCATGCGCCGCGTGATCGCCGAATCGGGCGCGGACGTGTCGCAGGCAAACGGCCGTTTCTTCCAGTACGACGGCATCGAGCTGAGCTGGTAGTCAGCCGGTAGTCAGCCGACAACCAGACGTCGTTAATTCCCGTTTCGCATGATTTTGAACCGACCTGACGCGTGCCCGTGCGGCGGCGCGTCCCCCGCTCCCGCCGGCAAAGCGCCGGCGCCCCGCTATGCGGCCTGCTGCGGCCGCTTCATCGACGGCGGCGAAGCCGCGCCGAGCGCACTCGAGTTGATGCGTTCGCGGTACAGCGCGTACGTGCTCGGCGCGACCGGCTACCTGCGCGCGACGTGGGCCGCGCGCACCTGCCCGCCCGATCTCGACACCGACCCCGAAGCGCCCGACGCGCCGCGCTGGCTCGGCCTCGCGGTCAAACGCCACGCGCCGCTCGACGAACGGCACGCGGAGGTCGAATTCGTGGCCCGCTACAAGATCGGCGGACGCGCTTACCGGCTCCACGAGACGAGCCGCTTCGAGCGCGACGAGCACGGTTTCTGGCGTTACGTCGACGGCGAAGTAAGTGAACGTTGACAAATAGTTGCTGTGTCAGACGCCGGGTAATTCCCGCATTGCACAACCTGAATTTGTCGGGCTAGGATGGCCCTCAGATCAGTCATGTTGCATGGCAGGGCTTACGAATGGCGTTCAGCAAGGTATTGGTGGGATGGATGGCGGCCTGCGCGCTGTCGGCCGCTCAGGCCGGTACGCTGCCGAGCGCCAATACGGGGACGGGCGCCGGCGCCAGCGGGTCGCTCGCCCATGCCGAACGCTTCGACTACGGCGATTCGAACCTGCCGCAGGTCGCGGCCGACCTGAACGAACAGATCCTCCGCATTCCGGCCGACGCATCGGGCGCCGTCACGCTCGAGGCAACGCTCTTCAAGCCGAACGGCCCCGGCCCGTTCCCGCTCGTCGTCTTCAACCACGGCAAGAACACCGGCGATCTCCATCTGCAGCCGCGCAGCCGGCCGCTCGCGTTCGCGCGCGAATTCGTGCGCCGCGGCTATGCAGTGATCGCGCCGAACCGCCAGGGCTTCGCGGGCTCGGACGGCACGTACCAGCAGGAAGGCTGCAACGTCGGCAAGAACGGCCTCGCGCAGGCGGCCGACGTCGACGCGACGGTGCGCTACATGTCGCGCCAGCCGTACGTCGATGCATCGCGCATCGTCGTCGCCGGCACGTCGCACGGCGGCCTCGTATCGGTCGCGTACGGCACCGAAGCCGCACCGGGCGTGCGCGGCATCATCAACTTCTCCGGCGGGCTGCGCCAGGACCTCTGCGACGGCTGGCAGCGCAACCTCGTCGACGCGTTCGACCAGTACGGCGCGCACACGGCCGTGCGGTCGCTGTGGCTGTACGGCGACAACGATTCGGTGTGGACGCCCGGGCTCGTCGCGCAGATGCACGACGCGTACGTATCGCACGGCACGCAGGCCCAGTTCATCGATTTCGGCCGCTACAAGGACGACGCGCACCGGCTGATCGTCGATCGCGACGGCGTGCCCGTGTGGTGGCCGGCCGTCAATGCGTTCCTCGCGCAGCTGAACCTGCCGACCTCGGTGCGCTACGCGGTCGCGAACCCGCACGAGCCGAAAGCCACCGGCTACGCGTCGATCGATGCGGTCAACGCGGTGCCGTATGTCGACGAAGCCGGCCGTGAAGGCTATCGCCGCTTCCTGAACCAGCATCCGAGCCGCGCGTTCGCGGTGTCGTCGGAAGGCGCATGGTCGTGGGCCGAAGGCGGCGACGACCCGATGGCGCTCGCGCTCGACAACTGCGCGAAGCAGGGTGCGGGCGCGTGCCGGCTGTATGCGGTCAACGACCGGGTCGTGTGGAACACGAACACGCAGACGGCCGACAACGGCGACGCCAATACGACACGCGATATCGATACGCGCGCGCTGGCTTCGCGCTGACGGGCGGCGGCCTTCGCTACCCCGTTTCGCTTTTCCTTTCCCCGTTTTTCATCGCTTCGCGCACGCGCTGCATGCCGCGTTCGCATCGTTTGCCGGCCCGAGCGCGCCCCTCGTCACCGCTTTCAGTCATTCGCCTTCCGGTCACGTTGGGGCCACAACACCCACCCGATTCGCCCCTTCGCTCCCCGATTTCTCCCCCTGCCGCATCGCCCGCCCCCCGATTTTTTTCGGTTGGGGGGTCTCACTCGAGCGTCGTCATCTGCGGTCATTTCCGGACTTCTGAACCGTACCGTCCCGAGCCGCTCCGATCTGCGCCGAACTCCCGTCCAGCAAGGCTCCGCGGCCTTTGTAACCGGTAGTGCAACCCGTCGCGGAACACGCTAATCTCAGCGCGTTTCGTTGTCCCGCCGCGCGGCATCCCGTCGATGCCGCGCGGCCGTTTTATCCCCCGGAGCCGCCTTGAGTACGCCAGCCACCGACGACTGGGTCGCGCGCAGCCTGCGCGCGGTCTGGCATCCCTGCACCCAGATGAAGCACCACGAGCGCCTGCCGCTCATCCCCGTCGCGCGTGGCGCGGGCGTGTGGCTGTACGACCGTGACGGCCGCCGCTATTTCGACGCGATCAGCTCGTGGTGGGTGAACCTGTTCGGCCATGCGAACCCGGACATCAACGCGGCGCTGAAGGACCAGCTCGACACGCTCGAGCACGCGATGCTCGCCGGCTGCACGCACGAGCCCGCGATCGAGCTCGCGGAGCGGCTGCACGCGCTCACCGCGCGCACGCTCGGCCATGCGTTCTTCGCGTCGGACGGCGCGTCGGCCGTCGAGATCGCGCTGAAGATGAGCTTCCACGCGTGGCGCAACCGCGGCCGCGCGAACAAGCAGGAATTCGTCTGCGTAGCGAACAGCTACCACGGCGAAACGATCGGCGCGCTCGGCGTGACCGACGTCGCGCTGTTCAAGGACGCGTACGATCCGCTGATCCGCCATGCGCACGTCGTCGCGTCGCCCGACGCGCGCGGCGCGCTGCCGGGCGAAACGGCCGCCGACGTCGCAGGCCGCGCGCTCGCGGACGTGCGGCGCCTGTTCGTCGAGCGCGGCGACCGGATCGCCGCGCTGATCGTCGAGCCGCTCGTGCAGTGCGCGGCCGGCATGGCGATGCACGATCCGTCGTACGTGCGCGGGCTGCGCGCGCTGTGCGACGAATTCGGCGTGCACCTGATCGCCGACGAGATCGCGGTCGGCTGCGGCCGCACCGGCACCTTCTTCGCGTGCGAGCAGGCCGGCGTCTGGCCCGATTTCCTGTGCCTGTCGAAAGGCATCAGCGGCGGCTACCTGCCGCTGTCGCTCGTGCTCACGCGCGACGACGTGTTCGCCGCGTTCTACGACGACGACACGACGCGCGGCTTCCTGCACTCGCACTCGTACACCGGCAACCCGCTCGCGTGCCGCGCGGCGGTCGCGACGCTCGACCTCTTCGCACGCGACGACGTGCTCGCGGCGAACGCGCGCAAGTCGGCCACGCTGCGAGCCGCGCTCGCGCCGCTCGACGCACATCCGCAGGTACGCCACCTGCGCGCGCGCGGCACGCTGTTCGCGTTCGACGTCGCGCTCGACGGCGATGCGGCGCGCGGCTTCTCGCGACGCTTCTTCGAACGCGCGCTGGAACGCGAGCTGCTGCTGCGCCCGATCGGCACGACCGTGTACCTGATGCCGCCGTACGTGATGAGCGACGACGACATCGTGTGGCTCGCGCAACGCACGCGCGACACGCTCGACGCCACGCTCGCGGAGATCGCACGATGACGCACTCGCTGCTCGACGCGCTGCAACGCGGCCTCGCCGATCTCGACGCCCAGGGGCTGCGCCGCGTGCGCCGCACCGCCGACACCGCGTGCGATGCGCGCATGACCGTCGACGGCCGCGAGATCGTCGGCTTCGCCAGCAACGACTATCTCGGCCTCGCCGCGCATCCGGCGCTCGTCGCCGCGTTCGCCGAAGGCGCGCAGCGCTACGGCGCCGGCAGCGGCGGCTCGCACCTGCTCGGCGGCCATTCGCGTGCGCACGCGACACTCGAAGAGGAACTCGCGGCCTTCTCGGGCGGCTTCTCCGACGCACCGCGCGCGCTGTACTTCAGCACCGGCTACATGGCGAACCTCGCCGCGATGACGGCGCTCACCGGCAAGCGCGCCACCGTCTTCTCCGACGCGCTGAACCACGCGTCGCTGATCGACGGCATGCGGCTGTCGCGCGCGAACGTACAGGTCTATCCGCACGCGGACACGGCCGCGCTCGCCGCGCTGCTCGACGCGTCGGATGCCGAAACGAAGCTGATCGTCAGCGACACCGTGTTCAGCATGGACGGCGACATCGCGCCGCTCGCCGAACTCGTCGCGCTGGCCGAGCGCCATGGTGCGTGGCTCGTCGTCGACGACGCACACGGCTTCGGCGTGCTCGGCCCGCAGGGCCGCGGCGCGCTCGCGGCCGCCGCGCTGCGTTCGCCGCATCTCGTGTACGTCGGCACGCTCGGCAAGGCCGCCGGCGTCGCGGGCGCATTCGTGATCGCGCACGAGACGGTAATCGAATGGATGATCCAGCGCGCGCGCAGCTACATCTTCACGACGGCCGCGCCGCCGGCCGTCGCGCACGCGGTATCGGCGAGCCTGAAGGTGATCGCGGGCGACGAAGGCGATGCGCGGCGCGCGCATCTCGCCGCGCTGATCGAACGCACGCGCGCGCTGCTGCGCAATACGCGCTGGCAGCCGGTCGATTCGCACACGGCCGTGCAGCCGCTCGTGATCGGCAGCAACGACGCGACGCTCGCGGCGATGCGCGCGCTCGACGCGCACGGCCTGTGGGTGCCCGCGATCCGGCCGCCGACGGTGCCCGTCGGCACGTCGCGGCTGCGCGTGTCGCTGTCGGCCGCGCATTCGTTCGACGATCTCGCGCGGCTCGAAGCCGCGCTGGTCGAAGCCAGCGAGGGAGCCGCAGCCTCCGCTGACGCGGCCCCGCGGGAGGTCGCGGCATGACCGCCCCGCTCTCGCTTTTCGTCACGGGCACCGACACCGAAATCGGCAAGACCTTCGTGTCGGCCGCGATGCTGCACGGCTTCGCACGGCACGGCCTGCGTGCCGCCGCGCTGAAACCCGTCGCGGCCGGCGCATATGAACGCGACGGCGTGTGGCGCAACGAGGACGCCGACCAGCTCGATGCGGCCGCGAACGTCGTGCTGCCGCCCGAGCTGCGCACGCCGTTCCTGCTGAAGGCACCGGCCGCGCCGCATATCGTCGCCGCGCGGGAAGGCGTGACGCTCGACATCGACACGATCGTCGCGTGCCATCGCGAAGCGCTGACGCGCGCGGATATCGTCGTCGTCGAAGGCGCCGGCGGCTTCCGCGTGCCGATGAACGACACGCAGGACATGGCCGATCTCGCGGTCGCGCTCGGCGTGCCGGTCGTGCTCGTCGTCGGCGTGCGGCTCGGCTGCATCAGCCATGCGCTGCTCACCGCCGATGCGATTCGCCAACGCGGCCTCAAGCTCGCCGGCTGGGTCGCGAACCACGTCGACCCGGCGATGTCGTTCCCCGACGAGAACGTCGCGACGATGCGCGACTGGCTCGCCCGCGAGCACGGCGCGCCGCTGCTCGGCCGCATTCCGCACATGAGCCCGGCCGCCCCCGAATCCGCCGCGACGATGCTCGACATCGCCGCGCTCGTCGATACGCTGCGCGCCGCGCGGCATTGACCCGACAGAAACAGATCCCCCGATCCCTCATCCCCGACCAGGACAGGAAAACGATATGACCCAAGCCCAGACCGCCGCCACCGTGCAACCCGACGCGATTCCCGTGGCCGCTCCGGCCTCGCAACGCTGGCGCGTCGCCGACGTCGTCGCGCTGTTCGAGCTGCCGTTCAACGACCTGATCTTCCGCGCGCAGCAGGTGCACCGCGAGCACTTCGACGCGAACGCGGTGCAGCTGTCGACGCTGCTGTCGATCAAGACGGGCGGCTGCGAGGAAGATTGCGGCTACTGCTCGCAGTCGTCGCACCACGACACGGGCCTGAAGGCCGAGAAGCTGATGGACGTCGACGCGGTGCTGGATGCCGCCCGCGCGGCGAAGGCGAACGGCGCGAGCCGCTTCTGCATGGGCGCCGCGTGGCGCAACCCGAAGGAGCGCCACATGCCGGCGCTGACCGAGATGGTGCGCGGCGTGAAGGAACTCGGCCTCGAGACCTGCATGACACTCGGCATGCTGGAAGATGAACAAGCGCAGGAACTCGCGAATGCGGGCCTCGACTACTACAACCACAACCTCGACACGTCGCCGGAGTTCTACGGCCAGGTGATCTCGACGCGTACCTACCAGGATCGCCTCGACACGCTCGACCGCTTGCGCGACGCCGGCATCAACGTGTGCTGCGGCGGCATCATCGGGATGGGTGAATCGCGCCGCGAACGCGCGGGCCTGATCTCGCAGCTCGCGAACCTGAACCCGTATCCGGATTCGGTGCCGATCAACAACCTCGTCGCGATCGAAGGCACGCCGCTCGAAGGCACCGCGCCGCTCGACCCGTTCGAATTCGTGCGCACGATCGCGGTTGCGCGGATCACGATGCCGAAGGCCGTCGTGCGCCTGTCGGCCGGCCGCGAACAGCTCGACGACGGGCTGCAGGCGATGTGCTTCCTCGCCGGCGCGAACTCGATGTTCTACGGCGACCAGCTGCTGACGACGAGCAACCCGCAGTCGCAGAAGGATCGCGCGCTGTTCGAGCGCCTCGGCATCCGCGCGAGCGACGCAGACGCGATGTCGGCGAACGCGTAAGCGGAGCGGCCGTCGGGCCGGATCTGCAAACGGAAAAGCCGGGGGATGCCCCGGCTTTTCCGTATCCGGCCCCGTCGTTCAGGCCGCGCCGCCGAGCGCGCGCGGCTCCATGAACGTGTGCCGGAAATAATCGCGCACCGCGTGCATCGCGGGGCTCAACTCGATGTCCTTGCGCCAGGCAAGACCGACGCTCATCGGCGGCACCGCATCGCGCAGCACGATCGTCTCGATGCGCCGCCCTTCGAGCGACCACGGCCGATACACCATGTCGGACAGGATCGCGACGCCGCTGCCGTTCGCGACCATGCTGCGGACCGCCTCGACCGACGACGTGCGCAGGATCACGTTCGGCCGGTACGGCGTCTCGTTCCAGTAACGCAGCGCCGTCTGCCCCGCCTCGTCGACCGTCAGCATCACGAACGGCTCGCGCGCGACTTCCGCGAACGTGACGCTCTCGTGCCTGAGCAGCGGATGATGCGCGCCGACCCACAGCCGCCGCACCGAGTGAATCACCGGCTCCAGCACGAGCGCCGGATTCGACACGTTCGACGTGAGCAGCACGGCCATGTCGTAGCGGCCCGCGATCAGCCCTTCCTCGATCGACTCGCGGTTCAGCTCGTGCAGGTGGATCGTCAGCCGCGGATACAGCGTGTTCAGGCGCAGCACGTGGTGCGGCAGGAAATAGCCGAGCACCGTGTAGCTCGCGGCGATCGCGAGCGTGCCGGCCAGTGTGCTTTCGAGGTTCGGAATCCGCATCGCCTCGTCAACCGACGACAGGATCGTGTACGCGTGATTCAGGAAGCGCCGCCCCGTGTCGGTGAGCGTCACACCCGACGGCGTGCGCAGGAACAGTTGCGTGCCGAGGCTGTCCTCCAGTTCCCTGATCGCGCTCGTCACGGCCGACTGCGAAATCGTGAGCTGGATCGCGGCCTGCGAGATCTGGCCGAGCTCGGCGGTCGCGACGAAATACTTGAGCTGTCTGAGGGTCAGGGCCATGGTCGATGAGAAAACAGATGGGCACGCGACAAACATCATAACAACCGTGCCGTGCCCATGAACCAGACCTCGTGGAAACCCTGCCGTTCCTGCTGCGGCGGCACCTGGCAGCCGTTTTCCACGGTATCGAAAAAATCGATACGGTCGCATATAAAAATAGAACTTTTTTGACGCCCCCCACGCGGCTAACCTGCGTTCAACACGGTTTCGGCATGCGCCACGACGCACGCGAACCGGAGAACCAGAAGGAGCACATCGTATGAGGAAGCACAGCGTCGACCTGAACTCCGACATGGGAGAAGGCTTTGGCCCGTGGACGATCGGCGACGGCGTCGACGAGCAGATCATGCCGCTGATCAGCTCGGCAAACATCGCCACCGGTTTTCACGCCGGCGATCCGAACATCATGGCGCGCACGGTGCAGCTCGCGCGCGACGCAGGCGTCGGCATCGGCGCGCACCCGGGCTTTCGCGATCTCGTCGGCTTCGGCCGCCGCACGATCGCCGAAACGCCGCAGGCGCTCGTCAACGACATCCTGTACCAGCTCGGCGCACTGCGCGAGTTCGCGCGCCTGAACGGCGTCAGCCTGCAGCACGTGAAGCCGCACGGCGCGCTCTACATGCATGCGGCAGGCAACGAAGCGTTCTCGCGGATGCTGATCGAAACGCTGCAACGCGTCGATCCGGGCCTGTGGCTGTACTGCATGGAGGCGTCGGTCACGTACCGCGTCGCCGTCGAGTACGGGCAGCCGGTCGTCCGTGAGTTCTACGCAGATCGCGACTACGACCGCAGCGGCTCGATCGTGTTCACGCGCCGCGTCGGCCGCCTCGATCCGCGCCAGGTCGCCGACAAGGTGCTGCGCGCGTGCATCGACGGCAAGGTGCGGACGATCGATGGCGACGACATCGACATCGATTTCGATTCGGTCTGCATCCACAGCGACACGCCGGGCGCGCTCGACCTCGTGCGCGAAACGCGCCACGCGCTGATCCGCGAAGGCATCCGGACCGCCGGGCCGCAACCGCTCGCCGCCCATCACTGATTCAAGGAGACACACGATGGCATTGCACGATATCGTCAGCCCGCTGCCGGGCACCTTCTACCGGCGTCCGTCGCCCGATGCGGACTACTACGTCGCGGTCGATGCGACGGTCGCCGCCGGCGCGGTGGTCGGCCTCGTCGAGGTGATGAAGCAGTTCACCGAGATCGAAACCGATGCGGCAGGGCGCGTTGTCGAACTGCTCGTCGAGGACGGCGAGCCAGTCGACGCGGGCCAGGTGCTGATGCGGATCGAGGGGTGATGCGATGAATCCGGCAACCTCCTCCAGCGCGTTCTACCGGCCGTCGCGCATCCGCACAGTGCTGGTCGCGAACCGCGGCGAGATCGCGGTGCGCGTGATCCGTGCCGCGCGCGAGCTAGGCATGCGTGCGGTCGCCGTGGTCAGCGACGCGGACCGCGACAGCCTCGCCGCGCGCATGGCCGACGAAGCCGTCCACATCGGCTCGTCACACGCGGCGAAGAGCTACCTGAATCCCGCCGCGATCCTCGACGCCGCGCGGCAGTGCGGCGCGGACGCGATCCATCCCGGCTACGGCTTCCTGTCCGAAAATGCCGCCTTCGCCGCGCAGGTCGAGGCGGCCGGCCTGATCTTCGTCGGCCCGGACTCGCAGGTGATCGCCACGATGGGCGACAAGGCCCGCGCACGCGAAACCGCGCGGCGCGCCAATGTGCCGACCGTGCCCGGCAGCGACGGCGTCGTGCAGTCGCTCGACGAGGCGCGGGACGTCGCCGCGCGCATCGGCTACCCGATCATGATCAAGGCGGCCGCCGGCGGCGGCGGGCGCGGCATCCGCGTCGCGCATGACGCCGCGCAGCTCGACGCCGAGCTGCCGCTCGCGCAGCGCGAGGCGCAGGCGGCGTTCGGCGACGGCGGCGTGTACCTCGAACGCTTCATCGCGCGGGCGCGCCACATCGAGGTGCAGGTGCTCGGCGACGGCCGTCACGTCGTCCACCTGTTCGAGCGCGAATGCTCGCTGCAGCGGCGGCGCCAGAAAATCCTCGAGGAAGCGCCGTCGCCTTCGCTCACGCCCGCGCAGCGCGACGCACTGTGCGCGTCGGCCACGCGGCTCGCGCAGGCGGTCGGCTATCGCAGCGCGGGCACGCTCGAATACCTGTTCGATGACGCGCGCGGCGAGTTCTACTTCATCGAGATGAACACGCGCATCCAGGTCGAGCATCCGGTGACCGAGGCGATCACCGGCATCGATCTCGTGCGCGAGACGCTGCGCATCGCCGACGGCGAGCCGCTGCGCTTCGCGCAGCAGGACATCGCGATGCGCGGCGCGGCGCTCGAATGCCGGATCAACGCGGAAGATCCGTTGCAGGATTTCCGCCCGAGCCCCGGCCGGATCGACACACTGGTGTGGCCGACCGGCCCCGGCGTGCGCGTCGATTCGCTGCTCTATCCGGGCTACGTCGTGCCGCCGTTCTACGATTCGCTGCTCGCGAAGCTGATCGTGCACGACGAGAGCCGTGCGGCCGCGCTGCAGCGCCTGGCCCGCGCGCTGGGCGAGCTGCACGTCGGCGGCCTGAAGACGACCGCGCCGCTGCACGTCGCGCTGCTCGCCGACGACGACGTACGCGCCGGGCACTATCACACGAATTTCCTCGAAGCGTGGATGCCGCAATGGCGTGAGGCCGCAACAGCCGCCACGCAGCAACACGCAGCCGAACATGCAGACGCCGTGCGCGTCGGGGAGGCGATGTGACGACCCGTTATACCTTCGGCGGCGACGAATTCGTGTTCGTCGAAATCAGCGAATCGATGTCGCTCGACGCATTCTTCAAGGGCACGGCGATCACGCGCGAACTGCAGCGCCGCGCGGTGCCGGGCATCACCGAGATCTGTCCGGCGAATGCGTCCTACCAGGTGCGCTACGACCCGGACGTGATCGAGCCCGATGCGCTTGTCGCGCTGTTGAAGACGATCGAGGCCGAAGTCGGCGACGCGCCACTCGAACTCGATACGCGCATCGTCGAGGTGCCGGTGCTGTACAACGACCCATGGACGCACGAGACGCTGATGCGGTTTCGCGAACGCCACCAGGATCCGTCGTCGACCGATCTCGAATACGCGGCGCGCATCAACGGCAAGCGCGACGTCGATGCCTTCATCGCCGCGCACTCGGGGTCGCCATGGTTCGTGTCGATGGTCGGCTTCGTCGCGGGCCTGCCGTTCATGTACCAGATGGTCGAGCGCGAACGCCAGCTCGAAGTGCCGAAATACCTGCGGCCGCGCACCGACACGCCGAAGCTCACCGTGGGCCACGGCGGCTGTTTCGGCTGCATCTACTCGGTACGCGGCGCGGGCGGCTACCAGATGTTCGGCGTGACGCCGGCGCCGATCTTCGACCCCGCGCAGCGGCTCGACTACCTGCGCGAGTTCATGGTGTTCTTCCGGCCCGGCGACATCGTGAAATTCCAGCCGATCGATCGCGTGACCTACGACGCCGCGGTGGCCGACGTCGAGGCCGGCACCTTTTCCCTGCGCGTGCGCCCGGTGAAATTCTCGCTCGACGCATTCCTGCGCGATCCCGATGCGTACAACCGCTCTCTCGTCGAGGTGCTGCATGCAAGCTGACGCGCACAACCTGATCGAGGTCGTGAAACCCGGCCTCGCGACGTCGGTCCAGGACATGGGCCGGCAAGGCTACTACCACGTCGGCATCCCGCCGTCGGGCTCGCTCGACCAGTACGCATCGCGCGCGGCGAATCTGCTGGTCGGCAATCCCGAAGAAGCCGCCGTACTCGAATGCACGCTGCTCGGCCCCGAGCTGCTGTTCCATACGGATGCGCTGATCGCCGTCACCGGCGCCGAGATGACGCCGAAGATCGACGGCATCGGCCAGCGCTGCAACGTCGCGCTGCGGATCGGCGCAGGCAGCGTGCTGTCGTTCAATTACGTGAAGGCGGGCGCACGCGCGTATCTCGCCGTCGCGGGCGGCATCGACGTGCCGGTCGTGCTCGGCAGCCGCTCGACTTACGCGCTCGGCGCGATCGGCGGCCACGCGGGCCGGCGCCTGCAGAAAGGCGACCGGTTGCCGCTGGGCGCCCCCGTCGGCACACATCGCGAAGGGCGCGAGCTGCCGGCGGCCGTGAGCCGGCCGCTCGACAACCAGGTCGAGCTGCGGGTCCTGACGGGCCTGTACCACTACCGGCTCACCGACGATTCGGCGCGCACCTTCTTCGACGACGAATGGACGGTCGCGCCCGAAGCCGATCGCATCGGCTATCGCTACAAGAACGGCCGCGCGCTGCAGTTCCGGCCGCGCGAGCAGCCATTCGGCGCGGGCGCCGATCCGTCGAACATCGTCGACGCGTGCTACCCGATCGGCTCGATCCAGGTGCCGGCCGGGCTCGAGCCGATCATCCTGCACCGCGACGCGGTGTCGGGCGGCGGCTACGCGACGATCGGCACGGTCATCAGCGCCGACATGGACCTGATCGGCCAGATGCAGCCCAACCACCGCGCGCGCTTCGTGCGCGTGACGATGGCCGACGCGCTCGCCGCGCGCCGCGAGTACCAGCGGCGCCTCGCGCTGCTGCGCGCCGTGCTGCGGGACTGAGCACCGGGCGCCCGGTTCGCGTGCCGGGCGCCGTTCGTCGCCGCCCCCTTTTCGCTGTCCGTCTTCCGCCCGCCCGGCCGAGCGCCGCGCGGCGGGGACGCCTGCGCGCTGTTCCTGCCGAACCGGTTGCCCGCCCGACGTCGGGGCAACCCTGCGGATCGCCTGTGCCGCGGCCGAGACGTCGTTCGCAACTTCTGCGCATCAAGGAGCACGATCATGGCCAACCTGGCTCAGGCCCGTACCGACGAGGATCTCGACCTGTCGACGCTCGCCGTCCCCGACCACGCGCGCATGCCGCCCTTCTCGCTGACGATGGCGTGGTGGGCCGTGTGCAGCGCGGTGTTCTACATCGTCGTGGGCGCCACGCTCGCGCTCACCTATGGCGCGCGCAACGCGCTGATCGGGATGGCGCTGTCGGTCGTGTCGTACGGCCTCGTCAACACGATCATCAGCCGCTATGCGATCCGCACGGGACTCTCGGTCGCGCTGTTCTCGCGCGTGCTGTTCGGCAGCGCCGGCGCGGCGCTCGCGACACTGATCTTCTTCGCGACCGCGATCTACTACGCGGTGTTCGAGGGCTCGGTGATCGCGGTTGCCGCGCACCACCAGTTTCCGGCGCTCGACTACAAATGGGCCGCGCTGCTCGTCGTCTGCTACAGCGTGCCGCTCGTGTTCGGCAGCGTGCAGCACTGGCTCGACAAGTTCAACGGCGTGCTGCTGCCGTTCTACCTGCTCGGGCTCCTCGCGGCGGTCGGGCTCGCGACGGCCGAATACGGCTACAACGCGGCGTGGCTCGATTTCGGGCCGGCCGGCAACGCGCCTGCCGGCGGCTGGTGGCACTGCTTCGTTTACTACATGGGCGTGTGGGTGCTGATGATGTTCACGTTCGACTACGCGCGCTTCGGCCGCAAGGAAGACGCGGGTTATCACGGCCGCTTCAACTTCGGGATGCCGTTTTACCTCGTCACGTTTCTCGTCAACGGCGCGGCCGGCATCTATCTCGTCAGCACGATTCCGGGGCTCGGTACGCTTTCCGAAGTATCGGTCGTGCTCGCGCTGCTGAAGCTGATGGGGGTGTGGGGATTGCTGTTCGTGTGGGTCACGCAATCCCGCATCAACACCGCGAACTACTACCTCGCGACCGTCAACATGCAGGCGTTCTTCCTGAAGGTGGCCGGCGTGCGCGCGCCGAAGTTCGTGTGGGCACTCGTGGTCGGCGCGGTCGTCTATGCGCTGATGATGGCGGACATCTTCTCGCGAATCCTGCAGGCGCTCGCGTACCAGGGCATCTTCGTCGTCGCGTGGGTCGGCGTCGCGCTCGCGCACATCCTGTCCGGCCGGTACGGGCAACTCGTCGGCGACGACGTCGAATGCCGCGACGCCCATGTGCCGACCTTCAATCCGGGCGGGCTGACCGCATGGTTCGCCGGCGCGTTCACGGGACTCGCGCTAAACCAGGCGACGGGGTTCGCCGCGTCGCTGTCGGCGCCCGCGACGTTCGTCGTGTCGTGGGCCGTCTATCGCGCGCTGCTGGGCACCGCGAAACGTACCTGGTTCGTGCGCAATACGTGACGGGGTACGCGTGCCGCCGCGGGCCGCGCAATCGTCTGCCGCGCGCTGGCGTGATTCGTCGCGCCGTGGCAGCCGCGCACCTCACACGTGCGACGCGGCCCCGTCGATGGTCGCGCGCACCTTCGCGACGAGCAGTTCGTCGACCGGTGCCAGCACCTCGCCGCGCGGCCGCACGCCCGAGCCGAAATGCACCGCGCGCACGCCGGTCGCGCGGACGAAATCGCCGACCGCATCGACCGTGAGCCCCGAGCCGGCCAGCACCGTGCAGGTCGAGCCTGCCGTCTGCCGCACCAGCCGCGTGATCGTCGCGACCGCGTCGAGTACCGACGGATGGCCGCCCGACGTCAGCACCGACGTGACGGCCGGCACGCGCAGCAGCGCGTCGAACGCTGCGTTGAGATCGCGCGACACGTCGAACGCGCGGTGGAACGTCAGCGCGCGGCCGTCCGCCGCGGCCGCGATGCGGGCCAGCGCGCCCAGATCGACGTCGCCGCGCGCGTCGAGCGCGCCGAACACGACGCCGTTCGCACCGGCCGCGACGGCCGCGCGCACGTCGCGCTCGATCACGCGCAGGTCGTCGGCGTCGTAGACGAACGACCGGCTGTGCGGCCGCACGATCACGTTGACGGGAATCGGCACGGCGGCCACGACGGCTTCGATCAGGCCGACGCTCGGCGTCAGCCCGCCTTCGGTGATCGCGGTCACGAGTTCGAGGCGGTCGGCGCCCGCGCGGGCGGCGGCCTTCGCGTCGCCGACGGTCGTGGCGATCACTTCGAGGAGGATGGAAGAAGCGGCGTTTCGGCTCATGGGCGGCCCGCGAATCGTCAGGACAATTCGCGCATCCTAGCCGAGCCGCGCGACGGGCGCCAGCGTGACGGGCGCCCCGCCGTCAGCGGCGCCCCGTCAGTCCCGTCGCGAGTCGCACCGTCAGCCGCGCCGCGCGAGCCACACGCCGACGAGCGCGGACAGGCCGGTCACCACGGCGCCGGGCGCGAACCGGAACATCCGCGCGTTCACGTCGACGCCCTGCTGCTGCATCACGTCGACGATCCCCGGCGCCAGCAGGAGCGTCACCCAGCCGATCACCCCGAACGCGGTGGTCGCGGACGCGACGAGCAGTGCGATGCCCGCGCCACGCGCGCGCGGCCGGAACGCGCCGGCGAACGCGCCCACGGCCAGGAACACGGCCGACAGCACGAACAACACGGCGACGAACACGAGCATCGCCCGCGTATGGCCGAGCTTCATGAACGCCATCATCTGCGCGGTGATCACGCACATGCCCGCGATCGCGAACAGCACGATCGCGAGCGCGTTGCGCACGACGCTCATGCGCTCGCCTGGCGGAAATACGCGGTCGCGGGGCGCCGGAACAGCAGGTAGACGAACAGGGCGAACAGCAGGAAGCCGGGGATCAGCACCGCGAACATCGACGCCGGCATGTTGACGAACGAGAACGCGAAACCGAACACGGCCGTCACGATATAGGCCTTGCGCGACCATTCGCGGCCCTTGAGGATCGCGATGCCGATCACGACGTTCACGGCTTCGATGAGCACGCTGATACCGAGCGTCGCCCAGACGGGCAGCAGGTAGTGCGACAGCAGCGCCTGGGTGGTCGGCATGCCGATCGTGAATGGCGTATAGATGCACGTGATCGCGTTGGTCACGATGATGATCCACGCGAGAATGGTCAGCGAAATCGGTCTTTTCATTGTGTTTTCCTTGTTATTCGCCGCCATGGTGGCCCCCGGGACGGCGCGCCCGCGGTCACGATGGCCGCGGTCGCGCCATTGTCGGGGAAGCGCGGGGCGAGCGCAACGGGCCGCCCGTACCGGCCCGGATCGCCCTGCTCGCCGCCTGCGGTGCGCGCGCCGCTAGCCGGCGTCCGCTTCGTCGTCGGCCCAGTCGATATCGCCGCACAGCACGCGCTGCGTATCGCCGACGCGCACGGCCACCGACAGCGTCACGCACGGCTGCGCCTCGTTGATCGACAGGTACGGCCGCGTGACCTGCACCCGCCCCGGCTCGGCGATTGCCGAGCGGAAATACGGCCGGCGCAGCCAGTTCGCGCCCTGTGCGTCCGCCAGCGGCGAAAAGCGTGCCTCGGCGAGCGCGCGGTCGGCGCGCAGCACGACGTTGCGGCCCGACTGGCGGCCGTGCGCGTCGAGCAGGAAGCAGCGCGCGGCCGCGTCGAGCGCGAGGAAGTTCCAGCACACCTCGTCGAGCGGCTCGCCGGCCGCGAGGCGCTCGGCCGCGCGTTCGAACGCGCGCAGGTACGGCGCGAGCCGCTGCGCATCGCGCCGCTCGCGCGCCTCGGTCTGCTGGCGAAAACGCTCGGTCAGCTCGCCGATGCAGCCCGTCGCGGCCGCGCTGTCGGGCAGCCCCGGCGCCGGCCGGCCGAAGTAGTAGCCCTGCACGAAATCGGCCTCGCACGACAGCGCGATCTGCGCCTCGTGCTCGGTCTCGATCCCCTCGACGAGCACCAGCTTGCCGGCCTCGTGCAGCAGCGTCACGAGCCCGTGCAGGATCGCGGTGAGCCCGGTGCGGTGCGCCGCGTGCGACAGCATGATCCGGTCGAGCTTCACGATGTCCGGGTTCAGTTGCCAGATCCGCTCGAGATTCGAGTGGCCCGCGCCGAAATCGTCGAGCGCGATCAGGAAACCGTGCGTGCGGAATTCGCGCACGGCCTCGGCCAGCCGCTCGACGTCCTCCGCACGCTGCTCGAGCACTTCGAGCACGATGCGGCGCGGCGGCATGCCGAGCCGCTTCAGGTTCGCGAGCAGCGCGGCCGCCTGGAACGGGTCGGTGAGCACCCCCGGATGCACGTTGAGGAACAGCCACTCGCGCTCGGCGCCGAGCAGCGCGAAGTTCTCGAGATGCAGCGCCTGCGCGAGCCGGTCGAGCTGCAGCAGTTCGCCCTGGCGCGCGGCTTCGCCGAACACGTCGAGCGGCGACACCGCGCGGTCGAGCGCATCGTGCGCGCGCAGCAGCGCCTCGTAGCCCACCGCACGCTGGTGCGACAGGCTGAAAATCGGCTGGAACACGGTCGTGAGCGTCAGGTCGCGGTGCTGCGTCGCCAGACGTTCGAGGCCGGAACTCACCTCCCGCTCGAACCGGTACGGCGACGCAGCGGCCGGACGCTCCTGTTGCACGATCGTCATGCCTTCCTCCTGGTAATGCCTTCGAACGCGGCGCCCGGCAAGGCGAACGGCGCGTGCAATGTCATGGTTGGACCCTCGGTTGCCCGGTCGAAGCCGGACGGTTGACCAGCATCAAGCAAGCTCCGTGCAAGGCGCGTAGAACCCATGCGCCGCGCGGGCTCACCGGGCCGCCGCACCACCGTGGCACACGCGCGACGCACCAGTTTCGTGCGCACGCACCGGCCGCTCGAACGCACCCGTCACGCTGTCACGCTACACTCCGTACGATCGTTTCATTCCCCGTATTCGCCGTATCGATGGAAATCGTCTTCACCGTCCTGATCCTGCTGCTGACCGTCGCGCTGTCCGGCGCCGTCACGCGCATCCTGCCGTTCCAGTTGCCGTTGCCGCTGATGCAGATCGCCTTCGGCGCGATGCTCGCGTGGCCGAAGCTGAACCTGCACGTCACGTTCGATCCCGAAATCTTCATGCTGCTGTTCATTCCGCCGCTGCTGTTCGCGGACGGCTGGCGGATTCCGAAGCGCGAGCTGTACCTGCAGCGCCGCGCGATCCTGATGCTCGCATTCGGGCTCGTGTTCATGACGGTACTCGCAGTGGGCTACTTCGCGCACTGGCTGATACCCGAGTTGCCGCTGCCGATCGCGTTCGCGCTCGCGGCCGTGCTGTCGCCCACCGACGCGGTCGCGCTGTCGGGCATCGCAGGAAAGGGCCGGATTCCGCCGCAGCTGATGCACATCCTCGAAGGCGAGGCGCTGATGAACGACGCGTCGGGCCTCGTCGCGCTGAAATTCGCGATCGCGGCCGCGCTGACGGGCATGTTCTCGCTGCGCGATGCGTCGATCACGTTCGTGATCGTCGCGGCCGGCGGCCTTGCGACGGGCGCGATCGTGTCGTGGGCGTTCAGCGCGCTGTCGACGCGCTTCCTGAACGCCGAGCAGGAAGGCGATCCGGCCCCCGGCATCGTGATGACGCTGCTCGTGCCGTTCGCGGCCTACCTGTTCGCCGAGCACCTCGAGCTGTCGGGCGTGCTGGCGGCCGTGTCGGCCGGGATGATGATGAATTACACGAGCTTCTCGCGCAAAAGCACCGTCGCATCGCGCGTGCGCGCCGAAAGCACGTGGGCGATGATCGAGTTCGTGTTCAACGGCATGGTGTTCATCATGCTCGGGCTGCAGCTGCCGCACATCATCGGCCGCACGCTCGTCGACGCGCACCACACGAGCGACGCGCTCGTCGGCCGGATGATCTTCAACGTCTGCGCGATGATGCTCGCGCTGTACGCGATCCGCTTCCTGTGGGTCTGGCTGCTGCGCTGGTTCGCGAGCCGTCGCGCCGCGCGCCAGGGCCTCGCCGGCACGATGGCCGGCACCCGCACGATCGCGGTGATGACGGTCGGCGGCGTGCGCGGCGCGGTCACGCTCGCCGGCGTGCTGTCGATTCCGGTCGCGCTGTCCGACGGCGTGCCGCTGCCGGGCCGCGACACCGCGGTCTTCATCGCGTCGGCGGTGATCCTCGGCTCGCTCGTCGTCGCGGTGATCGGCCTGCCGCTGCTGCTGCGCGGCGTGCGTTCGTCGCGCAGCCCGCTCGGCGACGAGGAACGCGCCGCGCGCGCGGCCGCCGCGCAGGCCGCGATCCGCGCGATCGACTCGTCGCACGACGCGATCTCGGCCGATCTCGACGAATCGGGCGCCGCGCGCTGCGCGGATATCTCCGCACGCGTGATGGACCAGTACCGCCGCCGCCTCGCGACGCTCGCCGAGGACGGCCCCACGCCGCGCGCCGAAGCGAAGCAGGCCGAAACGATGGAACTGCAGATGCGGATCGCGGCCGTGCGCGCGGAACGCACCGCGCTGTACCGGCTGCGCAGCGACAGCAAGATTTCCGACGAGACGCTGACGAAACTGCTGCGCGAGATCGACCTGTCGGAAACGGCGCTGTCGACGCGCAAGAAAGGCATTCTCTGACGGAACGGCGGCTGCCGGCACGCAGCCGTCGACGTACATAAAAAAACGGCGACGCACCAGCGTCGCCGTTTTCACATCCGCCCGAGCGCGCGTTACTTCGCGACCACGACCGGAATCCCCTTCAGCATGCCCGCGCCCTTCATCTCGTCGAGCGCGTGCTGCACGGCCGCGCTCGTCGCCGCGTCGATGCCGAGCTGCAGTGCGAGCTCGCGCTCCGCGCGCTTCACGCCGGCCAGATTGCGCACCTTCACGTGACCGAAGCCGCGCACGCGGGCATGCAGGTCGGCCAGTTGCGCGACCAGCGCCGCATTGCCGGCCGTCATCGCGGCGAGCGCCCGCGCGAGCGTCGTCTCGTAGTCGTCGGCGAGTGCGCGTTCCATCCTGCGCTCGACGGTGCGGCCGAACGGATCGAGCCACGTGCCGCGCAGGCTGCGCACGCGCGCCAGCACGCCGAACACCGGCCACATCCACTGGCCGAACACGCGCTTCTTCGGCACGCTGCCGTCGCTGCCGGCCTTCGCGACCGTCGGCGGCGCGAGGTTGAACTTCACGCGATAGGCCTGCCCCGGCACACCTTCGAACTGCGCTTCGAGCGCCGTGCGGAACGCGTCGTCCGTGTACAGCCGCGCGACCTCGTATTCGTCCTTCACCGCGAGCAGCCGGTAGAACGTCGTCGCGACCGCGCGCGTGAGCGCGTCGTCGCCCTTCGCACGCGCCGCGCTCACGAGCGCACGGTAGCGCTCGACATAACGGGCGCCGCCGTACGCATCGAGACGCGCCTCGCGATCGGCGATCAGCTCGGCGAGCGTCTCCGGCGCGGCATGCGCGGCCACCGTGTGGCGCGCGTTCCACAACGCCTCGAGGCCCGCCGCGTCGCCGGCCGCCATCCGGCCGATCGAGAACGCGAGCTTGTTCATCGGCACCGCGACGTTGTTCAGTTCGATCGCGCGCATCATCGCCGCGAGCGACACCGGCACGAGGCCGAGCTGCCATGCATAACCGAGCATCAGGATGTTCGCGCCGATCGAGTCGCCGAGGAACTTCGCGGCGAGCGCCTGCGCGTCGCAGCTCGACAGGTAGCCGTCGCCGGCCGCGTGACGCATCTTCTCGAGCAGCGCGTCCGCATGCAGGTTCGCGTCGGGGTTCTGCACGAACGATGCATTCGGGATCCGGTGCGTGTTGACGACGATCCGCGAACGTTCGTGACGCACCGTCTGCAACGCCTCGGCGCTCGCGCCCACAACCATGTCGCACGCGAGCAGCACGTCGGCCTGCTGCGTGTCGATGCGCACCTGGTTCAGCCACCGGTCGCTCGACGCGATCCGCACGAACGACAGCACCGAGCCGCCCTTCTGCGCGAAGCCCATGAAGTCGAGCACCGACGCGCTCTTGCCTTCGAGGTGCGCGGCCATGCTGATCAGCGCGCCGACCGTCACGACGCCCGTGCCGCCGACGCCCGTCACGAGCATGTCGAACGGCGCCGCGTCGAGATGCGTCGCGGGCACCGGCAGCGCATCGACGCGCGCGGCGAGCGCGGCTTCGTCGAATGCGGCACCGGCGGCCTTCTTCAGCGCCGCGCCCTCGACCGTCACGAAGCTCGGGCAGAAGCCGTTCACGCACGAATAGTCCTTGTTGCACGACGACTGGTCGATGCGGCGCTTGCGGCCGAGCGGCGTCTCGAGCGGCTCGACCGACAGGCAGTTCGACTGCACGCCGCAATCGCCGCAGCCTTCGCACACCGCGTCGTTGATGAACAGGCGCTTGTCCGGGTCGGGGAATTCGCCCTTCTTGCGGCGGCGGCGTTTCTCGGCCGCGCAGGTCTGGTCGTAGATCAGCACGGTGACGCCCGGCGTCTCGCGCAGCTCGCGCTGCACCGTGTCGAGCTCGCTGCGGTGATGGAACGTCGTGCCTTTCGGGAACAGCCCGTGGTGACCGTCGTACTTCTCCGGTTCGTCGGACACGACGACGAAGCGCGACACGCCTTCCGCCTCGACCTGCCGCGCGATCTGCGGCACCGAGATGCTGCCGTCGACCGGCTGGCCGCCCGTCATCGCGACCGCGTCGTTGTAGAGGATCTTGTACGTGATGTTCGCTTTCGCGGCCACGGCCTGGCGGATCGCGAGGATGCCCGAGTGGAAGTAGGTGCCGTCGCCGAGGTTCTGGAACACGTGCTTCGTGTTGGTGAACATCGCGTGCGCGGCCCAGTCGACGCCCTCGCCGCCCATCTGGATCAGCCCCGTCGTGTCGCGCTCCATCCACGACGCCATGAAGTGGCAGCCGATGCCGGCCTGCGCGATCGAGCCTTCCGGCACCTTCGTCGACGTGTTGTGCGGGCAGCCCGAGCAGAAGTACGGCGTGCGCTTCACGGCATCCGCCTCGTTCGACAGGATCTGCGGCGCGACGAGATCGACGACGCGCTCGCGGCGGTCGAGCGCCGGCTTGTGGCGCGCGAGCCATTCGGCGAACACGGGCAGGATGCGCGACGGGCGCAACTCGCCGAGTTCGGACAGCAGGCAGGCGCCTTCGGCATCGTGCTTGCCGAGCACGCGCGGGCGCGCGCCCTCGGTGCGGTTGTACAGATAGTCCTTGATCTGCTGCTCGATGACCGGGCCCTTCTCCTCGATCACGAGCACTTCGGCGAGCCCGTCGACGAAGGTCTCGATACGCGTCATCTCGAGCGGATACGACAGGCCGACCTTGTAGATCCGCACGCCGGCCGCGTCGAGGTCGGCCACCGTCAGGTCGAGGCGGCGCAGTGCTTCCATCAGGTCGAGGTGCGCCTTGCCGCAGGTCACGATGCCGACGTTCGCCTGCGCGCTCGGTGCGATCCACTTGTCGATGCTGTGGGTGCGCGCGAAATGGCGCACCGCGTCGAGCTTCGCGGCGAGGCGCGCTTCGATCGTCAGGCTCGGCAGGTCCGGCCAGCGGTTGTGCAGGCCGCCCGCCGGCGGCGTGAAGCCTTCTGGCGCCGGCCAGTGCGTCTGCAGCGCGTCGAGGTCGACGGTCGAGCCCGACTCGACCGTTTCGGAGATCGCCTTGAAACCGACCCACGCGCCCGAGTAGCGCGACAGCGCCCAGCCGTACAGGCCGAATTCGAGCATGTCGGCGATGTTCGCCGGGTTCACGACCGGCATGTGCCACGCGATCATCGCGAAGTCGCTCTGGTGCGGCATCGACGACGACACGCAGCCGTGGTCGTCGCCCGCGACGACCAGCACGCCGCCATGCGGCGACGAACCGTACGCGTTGCCGTGCTTCAGCGCGTCGCCCGCGCGATCGACGCCCGGGCCCTTGCCGTACCACATCGCATACACGCCCTCGACCGTGCGCTCGGGATCGGCCTCGACGCGCTGCGTGCCGAGCACGGCCGTGCCGCCGAGTTCCTCGTTGATCGCGGGCAGGAAGCGCACGCCGCCGGCGTCGAGCAGCTTCTTCGCCTTCCACAGCTGCTGGTCGACCATGCCGAGCGGCGAACCGCGATAGCCGCTGACGAAGCCGGCCGTGTTGAGCCCCTGTTCGGCGTCGACCGTGCGCTGCATCAGCAGCAGGCGGACCAGCGCCTGCGTGCCGGTCAGGAAGATCCGGCCGCGCGTCGCGGTCAGGTTGTCGGTCAGGCGGTAGTCGGACAGGGCGGGCGTGCCATCGACGGGCAAGCGGGCGGTCATGGGGGAAGTCTCCTGATTGTGCTGTTCTGGGCTGCGCGGCAGGCGTCGGACGACGCGTGGGGGACGGCAGCGAATGGCTCTATTTTTTCGCGCGCAGCCGAGAATGTTTTTTCTCATCTTGCTCGGACGGGGCTGTAGCGAGAAAAACTGCGCAGGTTTTTGACCAAATTTGAGATAGTTCTCGCGCGCGGCGGCCGGGCGGGATGGGCGACGTGTCGGGGCAGACGGGCTGTTTGCCGGGAACGCGCGGGATTGCCCGACGACGGCCCGGGTATGTGGCGGTTGACGCTCGCGCCCCGTGTGACAAGGGTTTCGGCGGGTGGAGGCGGTCACGCTCACCGTTGAGATGCACAGCGTTCCGATTGGGCGGCGGAGCGGGATGTCCACAATCCCGCTCTCGCGCTCACCATTCGATTGCACAGGGTTTCGAGTGGCGTGGGAGCCGGGATGTCCACACCGTCATCGGCATGCGGCACGCTCCAGTGCCGACGCTCACCGTTGAAATTCACAGCGCGGCGAGTGGGTTTCGGCGATGGATATCCACACCGGAAATGGCGCATGTCGCCGATCCGGCGTTCACCCTCACCGATCGAATACACTGGGGAGCGACTGGGTTTGTCGGCCGGTATCTCGCCCGGTCAGGCAGGCCGGAACCCGCATGCGGCACAATCGCGGGCTCGCGCTCACCGTTGCAATACACAGGGCTTCGAGTGGCTGCCATGGCGGTTATCCACGTCCGATCCGGCAGAACCGCCCACCACGCGGGCACCCTCACCGTTGAAAACCACAGCGCTTCGAGTGATCCGCCGCGCAGGATATCCACATGGGCAAGAATCCGCCGGGAGACAGCGGGGCCGCCCCGGAAGGCGCCGCCGGCCGGCATTCCGTGCCGGAAGGGGCTCATCGGTCGGTCGAGCGCTGATGTTCACCGTCGCAGCACTTCGAGTAATCGGGAACGCAGGATATCCACATGGACGAGGATCCGCCGAGCCATGGCGGAGGGCCTGGAAGCGCCACCGCGCCGGCGGCATTCCGAGCCAGAAGCGGCTCATCGGCCGGTCGAGCGCTGATGCTCACCGTCGCAGCACTTCGAGCGATCCGGGACGCAGGATATCCACATGGGCGAGAGTCCGCCGAACAACAGCGGGAGCCCGGACGCGCCACCGCGCCGGCATTCCGTGCCAGAAGCGGCTCATCGGCCGGTCGAGCGCTGATGCTCACCGTCGAAATACACAGTGCCGCGAGTCGTTTCGGCTGCCGGATATCCACACGGGAGCCCGCGCTATCTTCGCTCACATGCTCGCGTGCGAGCCGGATGTGCACGACGCTTCAGGTGGTGTTGGCTTGGGCTTGGGCTTGGGCTTGGGCTTGGGCTTGGGCTTGGGCTTGGGCTTGGGCTTGGGCGGCCGAATGATCGCATTCTGGTGCGCTGACCGCCTATCGCGTGTCGATGCGCGCCTTTGCGGGCACGTCGAGTCGCTCGCGAACGCGGCGATGCGCGGCAAAATCGGCGCATTGCAGACCATTCCACCGCGCTCACCGTTAGAATGCACGGCCCTTCGGGTGGCAGCCGATGCCGGGATATCCACGTCGCGGCGCATCCGCGGTTCGGCCACGATGCGCGCGTTCGGCTAGAATGCGCGGCGCGCCGAACCTCGGCAAAAGTCAGGAAACCCCGCCGGGAAAGGCGCGCCGCGGAATCGGCGCCGACCCTCACCGTCGAATTCCACAGCATTTCGCCTCGTTCCGCGGGCGAGTTGTCCACAACCCGCTTCATGCACTTCGCATCATCCGGCGACCCTCACCTGTGAAATCCACAGGGCGCCGAGTCGTTTCGGCGTGAGGATATCCACATCCGATCGCACTGCACGACCTTCGTCGAAACATCGACAGGCGCGGCCCGAGCCTCCACCGGCGGCTATCGGGCAGACACCGGAAAGCCCCGTCCGGACGGCCTCGACGGCACCCTCACCATTCAAATGCACAGCGTTTCGAGTCGCCTCGAGGGTCGGTTATCCACATCCGTCCGGCCAGACTGCTTCGAACGGGCACGCGCCCTCGTGCCGCGTCATTCGGCAATCGACCGGATGACCGCTGCCGGATTACCGCCAACCAGCACATTCGGCGCAACATCCCGCGTGACGACGGCCCCGGCCGCGACCACCGAGTTTTCGCCCACCGTCACACCGCCGACGATCGTCGCGCCGGCGCCGATCCATACGTTGCGTTCGATCACGATCGGCTTCGCGACGACGAAATCGCGCCGCCGCGAAGGTTCGACGGGATGGCCCGACGTGATGAGACTGACGTTCGGCCCGATCATCACGTCGTCGCCGATCGCGAGCCCGCCGAGATCGTAGAACGTGCAGTTCTGGTTGACGAACACGTTGCGCCCGAGCTTCATGCCGGTGCCGCCCGTCGCATGAAACGGCGGGATCAGCACGAAGCCGTCATCCACCGGCGTGCCGATCAGTTCGCCGAACAATGCGCGGACTTCCGCGGCATCGTCGAATGTCAGGCGGTTGATCCGCGCGGCGATCGCCATCGCCCGCTTGATCTCGGCCACCATCGCCGCCGACTCCGGCGTTCTTCCCGGAATGATCGTGGTGCGATCGTCGTTTGCCATGCGTGAGTTGTCTCCCATGATTTCCCTGTTTCGTGTCGTATCGGCGAATGCGGCCGGATGCGAGTCTTGCCGTGCGCACGGGCACTGCGGGCGTCACGACGCCGGGCAAGTGACGCCGGCTTCCGCCGGAATTTTTCATCCCGTTCATAACTAGTATGAATATGACTAGTTATTCGTTTACTTCCTTGTCACATCGAGCTTTGCCCGGTTTTCCACTCGAAACGCCACGCGTCCGGTCATCGCTCGCAGATGGCCGCCCCTCACCGGGCGCCCCTGGCCGGGCGCCCCTGTCCGAACCTCCGGCGCTCGGGTACGCTTGAGCATCCACCGGACCGACAGCTGCACCCAATCACGGAGGCACGATGAAGCTCTACTACTGGCCGAAGACCCGGGCATTCCGGGCGTTGTGGATGCTCGAAGAACTCGGCGTGGTGTACGAACTCGTGCCGATCGACCTGCGCTCGCACGAACAGGGCAGCGATGCGTTCGTGCAGGTCAACCCGATGGCCAAGCTGCCCGCGCTCGACGACGGCAGTGTGCCGTTCGCCGAATCGGGCGCAGTGCTGCTCTATCTCGCCGACCGCTGCCCGGGTGCCGGGCTCGGCATCGCGCCCGACGATCCGCTGCGCGGCCGCTTTCTCCAATGGATGTTCTTCACGCCGACCTGCCTCGAACCGGCGATGGCCGAAAAATTCACCGGCGCGTCGGGCAATCCGGTCGCATTCGGCTGGGGCAACATCACGCGCGTGCAACGCGCACTCGCGCAAACGCTCGCCCATCATCCATGGCTCGTCGGCGACCGCTTCACCGCGGCCGACCTGCTGCTCGCCAGCACGCTGAAGATCGCGTTCGACGCGCATCTGCTGCCGCACGAAGGCGTGCTCGGCGACTACGTCGCGCGCGCCGAGGACCGCGACGCATTCCGCCGCGCGGTCGCGATCGAACAGCGCGAAGCGGCGCGCCTGCTGCATGCGTGACGCGTCGCGCGCGGGCGGTGCCGCCAGCCGCCCGCGGGCGTACCTACGCAGCCGGGCCCGGCGCCGCTGCGTCGGCATCGACCACCGCGCCCGGCGAGCCGCGCTCGTCGGTATCGGTGTCGACCGGCACGACTTCATGAAAATGCGTGTAGTCGATGTGCGTGATGCCGTCTTCGTCGTGCATCAGGTCGACATAGCGGTGACGCCAGCGGATTTCACCATGCACCCACGTGTGACGCGCCTGCATCACCTGCGCGGTCGTCTCGTCCGAGCCTTCGATCGTGATCAGCAACGACGCGTCGCGCGCGGCGAGCGATTCGGGCGTCTCGCCGAACAGCGCGCTCGATTCGTCGATCACGTGCATCAGGTTCCAGCCGAGCAGGAATATCGGGTGCTCGCTGCGCACGAGCGGCAGGTCGTGGATCTTGCGCAGCGTGTAGCCCTCGTGCGTGCCCTCGATCCGCATCAGCCGCAATTTCGCCTGCGCCTCGGCAATCACGTTCTGGCGCGCGTTCGCGGCGCGCACCATCAGCGTCATCCTGCCGTTCAGCGGCCGGACGATCGCGTAGCGCGCGAACAGGATCTTCGCCTGCGGCCGCGAAAACCGCGCGAACACGAGCCCCGTGGCCAGCGCGATGCCCGACATCCCGATGAAGATCTCGAACGTCGCGACCAGGTGCGCATAGACGGTCTGCGGATGCATGTCGCCGTAGCCGACGGTCGCGAGCGTCTCGACGCTGAAGAAAAACGCGCCGCCGAACCCGGCCGGCGACTGGTTCGCGATCGACGCGTGGCCGAGCAGGTAGAGCATTGCAAAGCCGCCGTTGAGCAGCAGGAACAGCACGGCGAGCGACAGGAAGAAAACGGGCCAGCTCACCGTCAGCGCGCGGTGATAGAGGTCGCGCCAGCCGAGCGGCGGCATCCCGTACGCGATGACCGGGCGTGTGCCCGACCAGATCTTGCGGCCACGGCCGCGGGAGGCTGGGGAGGACGAATCGACATTCATCGCGCGGCGCCGGAAGCAGGAAGGCGATGAGCGTAGCACGCGCGGCCGCGGCCGGGTATGCGTGCCGGTTCGGAACGGACGTCCGCCGCGCCGCCGGCCGCCAGGCACAAAAAAGCCGGCCGCGGAAGCGGCCGGCTGCGTCGTCAGCGTGCGGACAGGCGCGCGGTGTGCGCGGCGCTCACTTCCTGTCGACGATCACCTGGTCGAACGTGCCGCCGTCCGCGAAATGCGTCTTCTGCGCATTCGCCCAGCTGCCGAAGACCTGCTCGACGCTGAACGTCTTCAGCGGCTTGAACTCGGCAGCATGCTTCTTCAGCACGTTCGCGTCGCGCGGGCGCAGATGGTGCTGCGCGATGATCTCCTGCGCTTCCGGTGTGTACAGGTAGTCGAGATACGCCTGCGCGACCTTGCGCGTGCCCTTCTTGTCGACGACCTTGTCGACGACGGCGACGGGCGGCTCCGCGAGGATGCTCGCCGACGGATACACGGCGTCGAACTGCGCGCCCGACGCACCGGTGTCCATCAGCGCGACTTCGTTCTCGAACGTGACCAGCACGTCGCCGATGCCGCGCTGCGTGAACGTCGTCGTCGCGCCCCGGCCGCCGGAGTCGAGCACCGGCACGTTGCGGAAGATCGCCTTCTCGAAGTCGATCGCCTGCTGGTCGGTCGCGCCCTTCTGCTTCTGGAAGCCCCATGCGGCGAGATACGCATAACGACCGTTGCCCGACGTCTTCGGGTTCGCGATGATCACCTGGACACCCGGCTTCGCGAGATCGCTCCAGTCCTTGATCGCCTTCGGGTTGCCCTTGCGCACCAAGAACACCATCGTGGTCGAGTACGGCGAACTGTTGTCCGGGAAACGCGCACGCCAGTCCTTCGGCAGCAACTGGCCGCGCTCGGCGAGCAGGTCGATGTCGTTCGGCTGGTTCATCGTCACGACGTCGGCCTGCAGCCCCTGCAGCACCGACAGCGCCTGCGCGCTCGACGCGCCGTGCGACTGCTTGATCGCGACCGTCTCGCCGGTCTTCTGCTTGTACGCGGCGGCAAAGCCCGTGTTGATGTCCTTATACAGCTCGCGCGTCACGTCGTACGACACGTTCAGGATCGACGTGTCCGCGTGCGCGGCCGACGCCGCCACGACCAGCGCCGCCGCCGCGCCCGTGTGCAGCCAGCGGCCGATCCCCTTCATGCTTGCCATCGTGATATGCCCCGCTTCCAGTGGTGGTGAATGTGCGTGACGGCACGCGTACGCGCTGTCATCGAAACGTAAGCGGGCATTCTAGCGGCCGGGCGCGGCGCGCTTTCCAATCAGTCGTGGAAAGCAAATCTCGATTCCTGCTAAACGGCGGCGGACACTCGCGTGCGCATCGAATCCGGTGTTAAGATCGCCGCTCAGCCCATTCACGGTTCCTCCATGTCCGCTGCCCTGCGCTCGCTTCCGATCCTCGCCGCCGTCGCGGCAGGTGCGCGCGCGGCCGGGCTGAAACTGAAAAAACGACTCCTCGACTGACGGGGACGTCGCGTCCCGTCAGGCGAATGCCGGACGGGATGCCCGCAGGTCGTTTCATTCTCCTTGCACGCATGCCTCGCTCCGGCCCTCCGCCGGCGGAACGGTTCCTTCCCACTCCGTTTCCACCATGAGGCTTTGCATGAACACACGTTTCGAAGGTATCTGGCTGCCGATCATCACGCCGTTCCACCACGGCGAAGTCGACCATGCCGCGCTCGCGCGACTCGCGCGCCACTATGCGGGCGCAGGCATCGCGGGCTTCGTCGCGGGCGCGACGACGGGCGAAGGCGTGCTGCTCGACGCACGCGAACAGGACGCCGTGTTCGCGACGCTGCGCGACGCGGCGCCCGGACTGCCGATCGTCGTCGGGCTGACCGCGAGCGCGACGCATTTCGCGGCCGCGCGTGCGCGCGAACTCGCGGAGTTGCGGCCCGACGGGCTGCTCGTCACGCCGCCCGTGTACGTGCGGCCGACGCAGGATGGCATCCGCCGCCACGTCGAGGCGATCGTCGACGCGGCCGACCTGCCGGTGCTCGTCTACAACATCCCGTACCGCACCGGCGTGAACGTCGAACTGGACACGCTGCAGGCGCTTGCGCGCGACCCGCGCGTCGCGGGCCTCAAGGAATGCGGCGGCACGCTCGACCGGATGAGCCGGCTCGTGCACGACACGCCGCTCGCGATCCTGTCCGGCGACGACAACCAGAACTTCGCGGCGATGTGCGCCGGTGCGCACGGCGCGATCGCGAGCAGCGCGCACGTGCTGCCCGAATGGCATGTGCGCATCCATGCGCTGCTGCGCGACGGCCGGCTCGCCGATGCGCGGCGCCTGTCGGTCGCGCTGCAGCCGCTCGTCGCGGCGCTGTTCGCGGAGCCGAATCCGGCACCGGTGAAGGCCGTGCTGGCCGCGCAAGGGTGGTGCGAGGACGGGTTGCGGCTGCCGTTCGTGCCGGCGAGCGAAGGGTTGCGGGAGCGGCTGGCCGCGCTCTGCGCGGAACTGGACGAAACCGCACCGGACGCCGCAGCGGCATGACCCGCGACGCCCCGTGAAGCGCCGGCGACCGACGGCTTTCGTGCCGACAAATCGCTTCAAACTGTCAGAACGAGAGACAGGCCGTACCGTGCAAGATGGGTATCGGCCGTCACGAGCTGAAGCGGCTCGAGCCATGCCTGCGCGACCAGCAAGCGATCGAACGGATCGCGATGGTGGTGCGGCAAATCGCGCACTGCCGCGCCATGCACGGCACGAACCGGTAGCTCGCGAATCCCGCTCGAGCCGATCGCGCGGATCAGCTTGCCGACGTCGATATCGAGCTTCCCCAAGCCGGCCTTGATGGCGGCCTCCCAGCTACTCGCGCTGCTGGCGAAACGCTCGTCGGCGGCCGAAATCAGTCGGCGCGCCCGTGCGCTGAGCTTGGGGTCATCGGTCACGATCCACAACAAGACGTGCGTGTCGAGCAACAACCGCATCAGCGCCCTTCGAACGCATCCAGCAGGTAATCGGGCAGCGGCGCATCGAAATCGTCCGTGATCCGGGCTTGCCCTTGCAGGACACCGAACCGAACGGGCGGATTGGCAGACGCGAGTCGACCGGCTGACGCCCCGTCGCCGCGGATCGTGGTATCTGCCCGTTGGGCCGGATCGACCGTACCGGCGCCGGGCGTATTCGCGTTTTGCATGACGACCTCCGTTTCAAGTGATCATCACTGTAGTCAGGTTCACCCGATCGATCCATTCGGCCAATCGGCAGAGGGACTGCCGAACCGCAACCCGCGGCGGCAATCGAACGTTTCGTCACGCCGCCAGCGCCGCCACCGCCCCCTCCGTCGCATCCCGCACCGCTTGCGTCACGATCCACGCGAGCCGGTCGACAGTCGGCGTCGCCGACGACGTGCGCCGCAGCAGGATCAACGGCAGGCTCGGCAACGCAGGCAATCCGAGCGAAGCCGCATCGAGCACGCGCACCGACGCGGGCAGTCCGTAATGCGAACGCACCGTCAGCCCGAGGCCGGCCGCCGCCGCGGCCCATAACCCGGCGAGACTCGGCGTCGTGAATGCAACGCGCCACGGCACGCCCGCGCGGTCGAGCGCATCGGTCGCGGCGCCGAAGAACCGGCACGGCCGGTCGAACACGACGAGCGGCAGCGCCTCGCCCGCGGCACGGCCGCCCGTTGAAGCGTGCGCGGCAGCCGCCCCGACTTCCGCCCCTTCGTCGGCCCCTTCGTCGGCCCCACCCGGCACGCCGAACCCGCCCGCCCCCGCCGCCCCGACCCACTGCATCGGCACCTGCGCGATCACCTCGCTGTCGATACCCGGCCGCGACAGCAGCGCAGCCGACACCGGATCGCCCCACACCAGCGCGAGATCGAGCTGGTTCGCGTCGAGCCGGTCGAGCAGGTCGGCATTGCGCGCCACGCGCGCCTCGATCCTCACCTTCGGATGCGCGCGCGCGAACCGCCCGAGCACGTCGGGCAAAATCGCCTCGCCGAAATCCTCCTGCAACCCGACGCGCACCCAGCCGTCGAGATTGACGCCGCGCACGGCCGCGGCCGCCTCGTCGTTCAGCTCGATCATCCGCCGCGCATAACGCAGCATCGCGTCGCCGGCATCGGTCAGCGCAAGCCCGCGCCCGGATTTCACGAACAACGGCGTGCCGGCCTGCTCCTCGAGCTTGCGGATCTGCGCGCTCACCGCCGACGACGAGCGCGCGACACGGTCGGCCGCCTTCGCGAAACTGCCGAGATCCACGCCCGCGACGAGGCTGCGCAGCGCCGCCACGTCGAAGTTGGGCCGGGCCAGCGCGGCATCGGCCAGCGCGAGCGACTCGCCGCCGCCGCGTGGAATGTCTTGTCCGGGCATTTCAACCATCCTGTTTTATCGAACGATTCATCAAGAACTTTCCGATTTTCAGGATGAATGTAGGTCGCCAGACTGTGGATGTCAATTTCCAACCGGGCCTGCCGCCATGGATACCACCTGCATCGCCTCCCCCTCCTCGCCCGCCCGCGATGTACGCGGCCCGGCCCATCGCTGGCGCGTGCTGGCCGCCGGCGTGGCCGCGAACATGAGCTTTTCGGCCGCGGCGGCCGGCATCCCGACCACCGCCGTGTGGATGCGCACGGCCTACCACCTCGACAACGGCTCACTCGGCCTCGTGCTCGGCGCGCTCGGCTTCGGCGTCGCGCTGTCCGAGCTGCCGTGGGGGATCGCCGCCGACCGCTTCGGCGATCGCCGCGTGCTGCTGACCGGGCTCGTCGCGACGGCCGCGATGCTCGCGCTGATGGTGTGCACGATCGTCCCGAGCGCGCACGCGGTGCCGCCGCTGGCGCGCGTCGTCGTGGCGATGTGCTGCGTCGGCCTGCTCGGCGGCAGCGTGAACGGATCGAGCGGACGCGCGGTGATGCGCTGGTTCGGCGAGCGCGAACGCGGGCTCGCGATGAGCATCCGCCAGACGGCCGTGCCGCTCGGCGGCGGCGTCGGCGCGGCGCTGCTGCCGTCGCTCGCGTCGCATCTGGGCTTCGCGGCGGTATTCGGTGCGCTGATGCTGCTGTGCGCCGGGTCGGCCGTGCTGACCTGGCGCTGGCTGCACGAACCGCCCGCCGAACCGGCTGTCGCACACGGTGCCGCGCATCGACCGGCCGCTCGGCCGCAACCCGCGCGGCTCGCGCACGGCCCGCTCGCGAGCGCCCGCGTGTGGCGCATCGTGCTCGGCATCGGCCTGCTGTGCGCGCCGCAGTTCGCGGTGCTCACGTTCGCGACGGTGTTCCTGCACGACTTCGGCCGGCTCGGCCTCGCCGGCATCAGCGCGGCGATGGTCGTGTTGCAGCTCGGCGCGATGGTGATGCGCGTCTGGAGCGGCCGCCATACCGACCGGCACGGCAACCGGCGCGCGTACCTGCGCGGCTCGGTGCTCGTCGCGGCCGGATCGTTCACGCTGCTTGCCGCCGCGACGGCCGGCAGCCCGCACGTGCCGCTCGCCGCGATCGTCGCGATTCTGGTGTTCGCGGGCGTGTGCGTATCGGCGTGGCATGGCGTCGCGTACACGGAGCTCGCGACGCTCGCGGGTGCGAACCACGCGGGCACCGCGCTCGGGATGGCGAACACGGTCGTCTACCTCGGGCTGTTCGCGACGCCGCTCGCGATCCCGCCGCTGCTCGCCGTCAGTTCGTGGAGCGTGGTCTGGCTCGCGGCCGCGCTGCTCGCTGGCGCGACCTATCCGCTGTTCGCCACGCGCTAGCGGCCGCACG
>NZ_LDVA01000384.1:0-26610 GCF_050768715.1 Burkholderia sp. ZZQ-2
GCACCGTGTCGTCGCGACGCGGTGCGCGACCTTCGGCAAGCGGGAGAACCGGGACGTACAATTCTCTTCTCTCCCCTCGACGCGCTAACGGCGCGAAACGTCATGGAGCAGATGGATTGTGTCGTGATCGGCGCCGGCGTCGTCGGTCTTGCGATTGCGCGCGAACTGGCCGCGCGCGGGCGTGAAACGCTCGTGCTCGAGGCCGCCGATGCGATCGGCACGGGTACGAGCTCGCGCAACAGCGAAGTGATCCATGCGGGGCTCTACTATCCGCGCGGGTCGCTGAAGGCGACGTCGTGCGTGCACGGGCGCGACCTGCTGTACGAATTCTGCGAGACGCATCACGTGCCGCACCGGCGCACCGGCAAGCTGCTCGTCGCCACGAGCGCCGCGCAGGTGAAGCAGTTGAAGGCGATCGCCGCGCGCGCGGCCGAAAACGGCGTGCTCGACCTGATGCCGCTCACGCGTGCCGAGGCGCAGACGCTCGAGCCCGCGCTCGAATGCGTCGAGGCGCTGTTCTCGCCGTCCACCGGCATCGTCGACAGCCACCAGCTGATGCTCGCGCTGCTCGGCGACGCCGAGCGCGGCGGCGCCGTATGCGCGCTGAAATCCCCGGTCGAATCGATCGACGTGCTGCGCGGCGGGCGCTTCGTCGTGCGCACGGGCGGCGACGCGCCCGCCGAGATCGAGGCCGCGTGCGTGATCAACAGCGCGGGCCTCGGCGCGCAGGCGCTGGCGCGCCGCACGCGCGGCCTCGACCCGCGCTGGGTGCCGCCGCTCTATCTCGCGCGCGGCAATTACTTCAGCCTGTCGGGCCGCGCGCCGTTCTCGCACCTGATCTACCCGATGCCCGATCGCGCGGGGCTCGGCGTGCACCTGACGTTCGATCTCGGCGGGCAGGCGCGCTTCGGCCCGGATGTCGAGTGGTGCGATTCGCTGCGCTACGAAGTCGATCCGGCGCGTGCGACCGCGTTTTACGCGTCGATCCGCGCGTTCTGGCCGGGCTTGCCCGACGATGCGCTGCAGCCGGCGTACGCGGGCATCCGGCCGAAGCTCGCGGGGCCGGGCGAGCCGCCGGCCGATTTCATCGTGCAGGGCGCCGCGCAGCATGGCGTGCGCGGGCTCGTGAACCTGTTCGGCATCGAGTCGCCGGGGCTCACCGCGTCGCTCGCGCTCGCGCAGCGCGTGGGCGACATGGCCGCTTACCGCTGATGTGGCGGGCGTGTAGCGGGCATGTCGCGTGTGCGTGTCGGCCAGGTTGCGGGCACATGGCAGCCTTGTGAAATTCCTTATCTCTGGAATTTCGGCACGCACATTTATTCGCTTGAGCGTTATTCTGTCGAACGGCTGTACAGGGTCTGTCTACCGATGGAACACGCATGCGTTGCCCCGAGAAGGGCCGCTCGCGAGGCGCGCGACGCCGCGAATACTGGACGTATTCGCAAGGAGTGCAACGCGGCGAGCGGCCCTTCTCGGGGCAACCCCTAATCGGTATCGTTTCCACGGGAAGGCCCGAAATCGCCCGCATGGCGGCGTCGGTCGTCGCTTGTTTGGCTCGGCCAAACGGCGCTCCTCCCTCCTTGCCCTGCGAGCGATTTCGGGCCTTCGCATGCGTGTTCCATCGGTAGACAGACCCTGGAACAGCTTTCAAACCGATAACGTTGGAGCGAGTCCCCCATGAAAACATCCCGTCGGAGTTTCCTGATTACGAGCATTGGTGCCGTGTCCGCGCTGGCGCTGTCGCGCGAAGCGCTGGCCGATGCGCCGATGCTGTCAGAAACCGATCCGACCGCCGTGGCGCTCGGCTACAAGGCCGATGCCACGAAGGTCGACAAGACGAAGTACCCGAAATACGCAGCGGGCCAGGATTGCGCGGCCTGCATGCTGTACCAGGGCAAGAAGGGCTCGGCCTCGGGCCCGTGCGGCGCCTTCCCCGGCAAGCAGGTGTCGGCGAAGGGCTGGTGCAGCGCCTTCTCGAAGATGGGTTGAGGCCCGTGCGGCATCGTGCGATGCCGCATTGTGGCGAAAACCGCAAAACGCCCGCCGTCGAACGATGGCGGGCGTTTTTTATTGCTTGAAAACGGTTCCGTCGCTTTCTACACTCGCTGCAAACCAGCGCGCCGCGGGCACCCCGCGCGCCGCGCCGCCCGACACGGCGTACTGACGAGGACGAGGCACGCATGGCGACGATTGCGAATTCAACGAAAACGATCCGGCCCGAGCGTGCGCTGAATCGCCGCGCGGTGTTCGCCGCCGTGATCGGCAACGCGCTCGAGTGGTACGACTTCACGGTGTTCGGCTTCATGACGGTCGTGATCGCCGAGCTGTTCTTCCCGACCTCCAGCGAATATTCGTCGCTGCTGCTGACGACGGCGACGTTCGGCGTCGCGTTCTTCATGCGCCCGATCGGCGGCATCGTGTTCGGGCTGTACGCGGATCGCGCCGGCCGCAAGGCCGCGCTGTCCCTCGTGATCCTGTTGATGACGGGCGGCATCTTCCTGCTCGCGGTCGCGCCGCCCTATGCGGCGATCGGCATCGGCGGCCCGATCCTGATCGTGCTGGGCCGCCTGCTGCAGGGCTTCTCCGCGGGCGGCGAATTCGGCAGCGCGACGGCGCTGCTGATCGAGGCCGCGCCGTTCTCGAAACGCGGCTTCTACGGCAGCTGGCAGATGGCGAGCCAGGCGGCCGCGCTGCTGATCGGCGCACTCGTCGGCGCGGCCGTCACGCGCGGGCTGTCGCACGATGCACTGCGCAGCTGGGGCTGGCGCGTGCCGTTCATCCTCGGGCTCGTGATCGGCCCGATCGGCTTCTACATCCGCCGCCATCTCGCCGATTCCGAAGCGTTCCTGCATGCGCAGCAGAACGCGCGCCGCGCGACGCTCGGCGAAGTGTTCACGCGCCACCCGCGCGAGGTGCTGTGCGGGCTCGGCTCGGTGATCGCGCTGACGGTGACGATCTACGTGCTGATCAGCTATCTGCCGACCTTCGCGGTGAAGCAGCTGAAGCTGCCCTACGCGGAATCGTTCTACGCGGTGATCGCCGGCAACCTGCTGCTGATGGTGCTGTCGCCGGTCGCGGGCGCGTGGTCGGACCGCATCGGCCGCAAAGGGCTGTCGCTGTGGTCGCTGGTGCTGACGCTCGCGCTGATGTATCCGCTGTTCGCGTGGCTCGACGCGGCGCCGAGCATCGCGCGGCTGATCGCGGTGCAGGTCGTGCTGTCGATCACGCTCGCGGGCTACTACGGGCCGTTCGGCGCGATGATCGCCGAGCTGTTCCCGGCCAACGTGCGCTCGACCGGGCTGTCGATCGCGTACAACGTCGCGGTGATGCTGTTCGGCGGCTTCGGGCAGTTCATCGTCACGTGGCTGATCAAGGTCACGGGCACGCCGCTCGCGCCGACTTACTACGTGATGGCGGGGATCGCGCTGTCGATCGTCGCGGTCGCGTTCGTGCCCGCGCGCAGCGCCGATCTCGACGCACCCGCATGACGACATGACGATTTGAAGACGGTCATCGGATCGTTTCGCAAAACGCAATGATGTGCTGCGGAACACGCGGAAACGGCGTATCGAGCCTTCGTGTTCGCGCCCGAATTGTTTAGTTGCCGAACGAAACTTGCGCGAGATGAACGAAATTGTCGCTCGCGCGCGTTTTCGCATTTTTTACCCACACTAAACATCGGCACAAACCCGCGCGGTCATGTAGAAGAGTTTTTTCTCCAGCTTGTTGCCACATCGTTAGCTCAAGTAATATCCGCGTACGCCGGCCCCTGGCGGGCCGGTTCCGACCTGGAGACCTGGAGGAAACATGGAATACAACCGTCTGTTGCACACCCTGCGTGTTACCGCCATTGCAGGCGTGGCAGCGGCATCGCTCGGCGTCGCGGGTTCTGCATTCGCACAGATTCCGAACAAAACGCTCGTCTACTGCTCAGAAGGCAGCCCGGCGGGTTTCGATTCCGCGCAATTTACGACCGGCGTCGATTTCACCGCCGCCACGTTCACCGTCTACAACCGCCTCGTCGAATTCGAGCGCGGCGGCACGAAGGTCGAGCCGGGCCTCGCCGAGAAATGGGACGTATCGCCCGACGGCAAGGTGTACACGTTCCACCTGCGCCACGGCGTGAAGTTCCACACGACCGACTTCTTCAAGCCGACGCGTGAATTCAACGCGGACGACGTGCTGTTCACGTTCCAGCGCATGCTCGACCCGAACCAGGCGTTCCGCAAGGCGTACCCGGTGTCGTTCCCGTACTTCACCGACATGGGCCTCGACAAGCTGATCACGAAGGTCGAGAAGGTCGATCCGTACACCGTGAAGTTCACGCTGGCCGAGCCGAATGCGCCGTTCATCCAGAACATGGCGATGGAATTCGCGTCGATCCTGTCGGCCGAATACGGCGACCAGCTGATGAAGGCCGGCAAGGCCGCCGACATCAACCAGAAGCCGGTCGGCACGGGCCCGTTCATCTTCCGCAGCTACACGAAGGATGCGACGATCCGGTTCGACGGCAATCCTGATTACTGGAAGAAGGGCGAAGTGAAGATCTCGAAGCTGATCTTCTCGATCACGCCCGACCCGGGCGTGCGCGTGCAGAAGATCAAGCGCAACGAATGCCAGGTGATGAGCTATCCGCGTCCGGCCGACATCGCGACGCTGAAGGCCGATTCGGGTGTCGACATGCCGTCGCAGGCAGGCTTCAACCTCGGTTACCTCGCGTACAACGTCGAGCACAAGCCGGTCGACAAGCTCGAGGTGCGTCAGGCGCTCGACATGGCGATCAACAAGAAGGCGATCCTCGAATCCGTCTACCAGGGTGCCGGTCAAGCGGCTTCCGCGCCGATGCCGCCGACCCAATGGTCGTACGACAAGAACCTGAAGATGGCCGCGTACGACACCGCGAAGGCGAAGGCGCTGCTGGCGAAGGCCGGCTATGCGAACGGCTTCGAGATCACGCTGTGGGCGATGCCCGTGCAGCGCGCGTACAACCCGAACGCCCGCCTGATGGCCGAGATGATCCAGGCCGACTGGGCGAAGATCGGCGTGAAGGCGAAGATCGTCACGTACGAGTGGGGCGAGTACATCAAGCGCGCGCACTCGGGCGAGCAGGACACGATGCTGATCGGCTGGACGGGCGACAACGGCGACCCGGACAACTGGCTCGGCACGCTGCTCGGCTGCGAAGCGATCAAGGGCAACAACTTCTCGCACTGGTGCTACAAGCCGTTCGACGAGCTGGTCCAGAAGGGCCGCACGACGACGGGCCAGGACGCGCGGACGAAGCTCTACACGCAGGCCCAGCAGATCTTCGCGCAACAGCTGCCGTTCTCGCCGATCGCGAACTCGACGGTCTACCAGCCGGTGCGCAAGAACGTGGTCGACATGCGTATCGAGCCGCTCGGCTACGCCCGTTTCGACGGTGTTGGCGTGAAGTAATACGCCTGTCGTAAGCTGTCGCGAAGACCGGCTAATTCATCCGGCGGCGGGAGGCCAAAAGCTTCCCGTCGCCGGTCGCACATTTCCCACAAGAAAATACGAGACGCATCATGTTCACATTCGTGTTGCGCCGCGTGGGGATGGTGATCCCGACCTTCATCGGCATCACCATCCTGGCGTTTGCGCTGATTCACCTGATACCGGGCGACCCCATCGAAGTGATGATGGGCGAGCGCGGCGTCGATCCCGCGATGCATGCGGAGGCGATGAAACGCCTCGGGCTCGACCAGCCGCTGCCCATGCAGTACCTCCACTACATCGGCCGGGCGCTGCATGGCGACCTCGGCACGTCGATCATCACCAACACGAGCGTCGCGGGCGAGTTCTTCGCGCGCTTCCCGGCGACCGTCGAACTGTCGCTGTGCGCGCTCGTGTTCGCGCTCGCGGTCGGCCTGCCGGCCGGCGTGATCGCCGCGCTGCGGCGCGGCTCGGTCGTCGATCACGGCGTGATGGGCACCGCGCTCACCGGCTACTCGATGCCGATCTTCTGGTGGGGGCTGATCCTCATCATGGTGTTTTCGTCATACCTCGGCTGGACGCCCGTGTCGGGGCGCATCGCCGTCGAATACGACTTCCCCCATCCGACGGGCTTCATGCTGATCGACGCGCTGCTCGCGCCGGACGAAGGCTCGTTCAAGTCGGCGGTCAGCCACCTGATCCTGCCCGCGATCGTGCTCGGCACGATCCCGCTCGCGGTGATCGCACGGATGACGCGCTCGTCGATGCTCGAAGTGCTGCGCGAGGACTACATTCGCACCGCACGCGCGAAGGGGCTGTCGCCCGCGCGCGTGGTCGTCGTGCATGCGCTGCGCAATGCGCTGATCCCGGTCGTCACCGTGATCGGCCTGCAGATCGGCACGCTGCTCGCGGGCGCCGTGCTGACCGAGACGCTCTTTTCGTGGCCCGGTGTCGGCAAGTGGCTGATCGATGCGATCGGCCGTCGCGACTATCCGGTCGTCCAGGGCGGCATCCTGCTGATCGCGACGCTCGTGATCGTCGTGAACCTGGTCGTCGACCTGCTGTACGGCGTGCTGAATCCGCGCATCCGCCACACGAGGTAATTCCATGAGCAATCTGCAAAACACCTTGCCGAGCGAATCCGCGCCGGCCGGCGGCCGTGCGCTCGCGCTGCGCGAGTTCTGGGCCAACTTCTCGCGCAACCGCGGCGCCGTCGGCGCCGGGATCGTCGTGATCGTGCTGATCCTGGTCGCGCTGCTCGCACCGGTGCTCGCGCCGCACAGCCCGGTCGAGCAATACCGCGACTATGTGAAGATTCCGCCCGCGTGGCTCGCGGGCGGCAACTGGCAATTCATCCTCGGCACCGACGAAGCAGGCCGCGACATCCTGTCGCGCCTGATGTTCGGCGCACGGATGTCGTTCTGGATCGGCTTCGTGTCGGTCGTGCTCGCGCTGATCCCCGGCATCGTGCTCGGGCTCGTCGCCGCGTTCTTCCAGAAGTGGGCCGACACGCCCGTGATGCGCATCATGGACGTGCTGCTCGCGCTGCCGTCGCTGCTGCTCGCGGTCGCGGTCGTCGCGATCATCGGCCCGGGCCTCACCAACACGATGTTCGCGATCGCGATCGTCGCGCTGCCGGCCTATGTGCGTCTCACGCGTGCGTCGGCGCTCGGCGAGCTGCAGAAGGAGTACGTGACGGCGTCGCGCGTGGCCGGCGCCGGCACGCTGCGCCTGATGTTCTCGCAGGTGCTGCCGAACTGCACGGCGCCGCTGATCGTGCAGGCGACGCTCGGCTTCTCGTCGGCGATCCTCGACGCGGCCGCGCTCGGCTTCCTCGGCCTCGGCGTGCAGCCGCCGACCGCCGAGTGGGGCGCGATGCTCGCGTCCGCGCGCGACTACATCGACAACGCATGGTGGATCGTGACGATGCCCGGCCTGTCGATCCTGATTTCGGTGCTCGCGATCAACCTGCTCGGCGACGGGCTGCGCGACGCGCTCGATCCCAAACTAAAGCGGATGGCATGACATGAGCGAGAACCTACTGACCATCCGCAATCTCGCGGTGAACTTCAACGGCCTGCCCGCCGTCGACCGGATCAACCTGTCGATCGCGCCGGGCGAGGTGGTGGGCGTCGTCGGCGAATCGGGCTCGGGCAAGAGCGTGACGATGATGGCGCTGATGGGCCTGATCGACGCGCCGGGCAAGGTGACGGCCGACGAAGTCACGTTCAACGGCGTCGACCTGCTGAAGGCATCGCCGAAAGCGCGCCGCAAGATCGTCGGCAAGGACATCGCAATGGTGTTCCAGGATGCGCTGACGAGCCTGAACCCGAGCTACACCGTCGGTTACCAGATCAAGGAAGTGCTGAAGCTGCACGAAGGGCTGCGCGGCGACGCGCTGCACCGGCGCGCGCTCGAACTGCTCGACCAGGTCGGCATTCCCGATGCGAAGAACCGCATCGCGTCGTTCCCGCACCAGATGTCGGGCGGGATGAACCAGCGCGTGATGATCGCGATGGCCGTCGCGTGCAACCCGAAGCTGCTGATCGCCGACGAGCCGACCACCGCGCTCGACGTGACGATCCAGGCGCAGATCATGGACCTGCTCGTGAAGCTGCAGAAGGAGCGCGGGATGGCGCTCGTGCTGATCTCGCACGACCTGGCCGTGGTGTCGGAAGTCGCGCAGCGTGTCGCGGTGATGTATGCGGGCGAGGTCATCGAGACCAATCGCGTGCCCGACATCTTCCGCGCGCCGCATCATCCGTACACCGAAGCGCTGCTTGCCGCGATTCCCGAGCACAATAAGGGGGCGCGTCGCCTTGCCGCATTGCCGGGCATGGTGCCGGGCCGCGATGATCGCCCGTCCGGGTGCCTGTTCGCGCCGCGCTGCAAGTACGTCGTCGACGATTGCCGCAAGGCGCGGCCGGCGCTCGATACGCTGGTGCCGGCCAACGATGCGATGCGTGCGCGCTGCATCAAGCCGCTCAATGTTTCCAACCTCGACCTGACGGGAGGTGCACGATGAATGCAGTCAATCAGACGCGTGCCACGCCGCACGACGAGGAAGCCGTGCTGGTGGCCGACGGCCTCGCGAAACACTATTCGGTGAAACGCGGGATGTTCGGGCAGGGTACGGTGAAGGCGCTGAACGGCGTGTCGTTCTCGCTGAAGCGCGGCAAGACGCTCGCCGTCGTCGGCGAATCGGGCTGCGGAAAATCCACGCTCGCGCGCCAGCTCACGATGATCGAGACGCCCACCGCGGGCCATCTGACGATCGACGGCAAGGACGTCGCCGGCGCGAACCGCGAGACGGTCGCCGACCTGCGCCGCCGCGTGCAGATGGTGTTCCAGAACCCGTTCGCGTCGCTGAACCCGCGCAAGACCGTCGAGCAGACGCTCTCCGAGCCGCTCGAGATCAACGCGAACCTGACGGCCGCCGAGCGCGCGCAGCGCATCGCGCAGATCATGCGCACGGTCGGCCTGCGGCCCGAACACGCGAAGCGCTATCCGCACATGTTCTCGGGCGGCCAGCGCCAGCGTGTCGCGATCGCGCGCGCGATGATCCTCGATCCGCGCATCGTCGTCGCCGACGAGCCGGTGTCCGCGCTCGACGTGTCGATCCAGGCGCAGATCCTGAACCTGTTCATGGATCTGCAGGAGCAGTTCAAGACGAGCTACGTGTTCATCTCGCACAACCTGTCGGTGGTCGAGCACGTCGCGGACGACGTGATGGTGATGTACTTCGGCAGCGTCGCCGAGCTCGGCGACAAGGCGACGATCTACGCGCGGCCGCGCCATCCGTACACGCGCGCGCTGATGTCGGCGACGCCGGCGATCTTCGAGGAAGACCGCCGCGTGCAGATCAAGCTGCAGGGCGAACTGCCGTCGCCGCTCAATCCGCCGTCGGGCTGCGCGTTCCACCAGCGCTGCCCGTATGCGGTCGAGCGCTGCCGTGCGGAGGAGCCGCAGCTGCGCGAGGTCGACGGCCGGCGCGTGGCCTGCCATCGGGCCGAGGAGGTAGGGGAGGCGAATGCCTGAAGCGTTGGCGGCGCGCGCGTCCGGCGTGCGCCGTGCGGGGGCAGGCGGCGCGCGCGTGATGCGCGCGTACCGCTACGCGCGGCGCTGGGGCGTGCGTACCGTCACGGGCGCCGCGCTGGCCGGCGCGTGCGTGGCGGCCAGCCTCGTGGTTCCCGTCGAATCCGCGCGCGCCGAAGGGCGCGCGCCGGCCACCTCACCGATCCATCCGTCGCAAGTCCCGCCGCCCGGCATGAGCCTGCCGGGTTTTCACGCACCCGCCGTGTCGAACGGCACGGTCGCGAGCGGCGCGGTGCGCGTGCAGCCCGCGCGCATGCCGTTCTACGTCGCGACCAAGGGGCGTGTCACGCTCTACGTGCTCGGCACGCTGCACACGGGCGATCCGTCCGATTACCCGAGCGCGCAGCCGTTCCGGCCGCGCATCCTCGCGGCGCTCGCCGCGTCGCCGACGCTCGCGCTCGAGCTGTCGCCCGACGACCTGCTCGAATCCCAGGACGACGTGTCGAAGTACGGCGTATGCCGCTACCCGTGCCTGCAGCGCCTGCTGCCGGATCCGCTGTGGCAGCGGCTCGCGGCGCGCCTGCGCGGCAACCCGGCCGCGCTCGCCGAGATCCGCAAGATGCGGCCGTGGCTCGCGGCGCTCGTCGTCGAGACCTACGATTCGCTGTCGGCCGGCCTGCAGACCGAGTACGGCACCGAGGCGCAGTTGCAGAACGTGTTCCTGAAGAAGAAGGGCGGCCGCGTGATCGGGCTCGAGACGCTCGCCGAACAGATGCGCGCGTTCACCGGGCTGACGCTCGCCGAGCAGCGCGAGATGCTCGCGCAGGACATGGTGCAGACGCCCGCACAGAACGCCGACGACATCAAGGCGCTGCACCGACTGTGGCGAATTGGCGACGCCGATGCGATCTCGGCGTGGGCCGTCGCGAAGAGCGAACGGCTCGCGCGTTCGAAGGTGTTGTCGGCGTCGATCGACAACAAGATCGTGTACGAGCGCAACCGCCGCTTCGTTGCACGGATGACGGCAATCGCCGCACCGAACCGGCCGCTGTTCGTCGCGATCGGCGCGCTGCATCTGGGCGGCCCGCGCGGCGTGCTCGAATTGTTGCGCCAGCAAGGATACCGGGTCGACGCGAACTGATCGCGCCCGACGGCCCGCACCGATCTTCCCCTGTTTGATTGGCCTCGCGCACCCGCGGCGAAACGCGTGCGCGTGGGCGGCAATCGATAAGGAAAACCCTTGAATCGTCGGAAAATAGCGTTTAAAACGATTGACATCCCGTTCTGCCAATATCTATTCTTCACCCCACAAGTTGAAAAAATGAAAAGAATAGATAAGTTCTACGGGGTAGCAGAAATAAGCGCGGGGTTAGCGTTGCCGGCACGTGAAGCACGTGCCGGCCGCGGAGTGTCTGCATGCACGGCGGGGCCAATCATCGTCGTACAAAACATGCATGCAGGCCGACTTGCAGATAAAGCAACGTTCCGTCGTCTGACCGGGGAATGCAGTGATCGGGCGGCGGCGGACGTTTTTTAATCCGGAAGATTTTTCCGGTCACCGTCGAAAGACGGTTTCGGGGGGCGAATCGACAGACGGCGAAGCCGCAGCGATTGCGCCAACGGAAAAGCGCCACGAGGGCGCTTTTTTCTTTTGTGCGACGGATCAGGCAGCCGGCCGGGTCACGTGCGTTCGTCGGCCTGCAGCATGCCGGGCGCGACGACGTCGACACCCACCGCCTCGAGCGCGGCACGAATCCGTTTCGCGAATACCAGCGCATGCGGCCCGTCGCCGTGCAGGCAGACGGTCTGCGCATTGAGCATCACCCACTCGCCGCCGATCGCGCGCACCTGACGGCTGCGCACCATGTCCAGCGTACGCGCGATCATCGTGTCTTCGTCGTCGATCAGCGCGCCGGGCTGGTTGCGCGGCACGAGCGAGCCGTCCGCGCGGTAGCCGCGATCGGCGAACACTTCCTCCACCGCGGCGAGCCCCGCGTGCCGCGCGGCCGCGACGAACACGCTGTTCGCGAGCCCGAAGACCGCGAGCGACGGATCGAAATCGCGGATCGCGGACACCACAGCATCGGCGATCATCGGGTCGCGTGCGGCCTGGTTGTACAGCGCGCCGTGCGGTTTCACGTGCGCGATGCGCCCGCCCTCGGCCTGCGCGATCGCCGACAGCGCGCCGAGCTGGTACAGCACGCCCGCGTAGATGTCGCCGGCCGGCAGCTGCATTTCCTTGCGGCCGAAATTCTCCGGATCGTGAAAGCTCGGATGCGCGCCGATCGCCACGCCTTTCTGCACGGCCCAGCGCACGCAGTCGCGCATCGCGTTCGCGCCGCCCGCATGCCACCCGCATGCGATGTTCGCGGACGTGACGAGGTCGAGCAGTGCCTCGTCCGAACCGCAGCCTTCGCCGAGATCGGCATTCAGATCGATTTCCATGGTGTTCCTCGTCCACTGATTGCGTGGCCCGTCCTTGCTGCTACTGCCTTCGGTACTGCTACCGCCATTGTCATGCCGCGCGCGACTGGGCGCGGCGGCGCGCTTCCTCGCGCATGTCGATCGCCACGTCGATCTGCCGCAGATAGGCACGTTCTGCGGCCAGGGCGGCGCGCGCGGCGTCGGGTGTCGTGCGCACGAAGCGGACCGGCAGGTTGAGCCGCGCCTGCGCGAGTTTCCACAGGTCCGCACGGATCACCGTGCCGATCTTCGGGTAGCCGCCGGTGGTCTGCGCGTCGTGCATCAGCACGATCGGCTGGCCGTTCGGCGGCACCTGGATCGTGCCGGGCAGCACCGCATGCGACAGCAGCTCGGCCGGCCGCTCGCGCACGAGTTCGACGCCCGCAAGCCGATAGCCCATGCGGTTGCTGTTCGCCGTGACGAGCCATTCCTCGTCCCAGAACGCCTGCTGCGCATCGGCGGCGAACGACGCGTAGTCGGGGCCCGGCAGCACGCGCACGGGCATCGCCCACGGCGCATGCGCGGGGCGGTGGCGGCGCGGCGGCTCGTCGACGCGCGCGAACGCGCACCACGCCGGCGCCTTTACCCCGAATTCGGGCGCATCGGCCGCGAGGCAGCCCATTCCGGCCGGAAGCACGCCGACCGGGAGGCGATCGCCGTCGCGCAGCGCGCGGCCGCCGAGGCCGCCGAAGCGCGACGCGAGATCGGTGCTGCGCGAGCCGAGCATCGGCAGCACGTCGATGCCGCCGGCGATGCACAGGTAGCCGCGCATCCCGCGTTTCGCGGCCGGCAGCACGAGCGTCTGCCCGGCCTCGACCGGCAGGCTCCACCACGAATATACGCGCCGGCCTTCGAGCGTGGCGCCGAACTCGGTGCCGGTGATCGCGATGCGGGTCGCGCGCGTGAAGCGGAAGGCGGCCGGTCCGATCGTGATTTCGACGGCCGCCGCGTCGGGACGGTTGCCGACCAGCCGGTTGCCGACCTCGAGCGCGAGGCTGTCGAGCGCGCCGCCCTGCGCGACGCCGAGATGGCGCGTGCCGCGGCGGCCGAGATCCTGCACGGTGGACAGCGGGCCGGCCCGCACCACCTCGATGGTGCCCGGTGCGTTGCTCTGGGTCATCGCGCGTCGACTCCCGCAATGGTGAAGCGCACGCGGTCGCCGGGCAGCAGCAGCGTCGGCTGCGGCCGCGCCGGATCGAACAGCACGTGCGACGTGCGGCCGATCAGTTGCCAGCCGCCGGGAGACGTGGCCGGGTAGATGCCTGTCTGCGCGCCGCCGATGCCGACCGAGCCGGCCGGTACTTCGAGGCGCGGCGCCGCGCGGCGCGGCGTGTGCAGCGCGGCATCGAGCCCGCCGAGATACGCGAAGCCCGGCTGGAAGCCGACGAAGAATACGACGTAGGCGCCGGCTGCGTGGCGCGCGACGACCTCGTCGGCCGACAGGCCGGTATGGGCGGCGACGGCCGCCAGGTCGGGGCCGGCGGCGCCGCCGTACTCGACCGGGATTTCGACCTCGCGACCGTCCGCATGCTCGACGTCGGCCGTCTCCCACGCGTCGCGCAGCGCCGGCGTGAGCGATTCGGCCGTCGTGGCGAGCGCGTCGAACACGATCGTCAGGTTGTTCATGCCGGGCACGACGTCGACCACGTCGGGCCACGCGCGCGCGACCTCGGCAACGGCCCAGACGCGGCGCTGGCAATCGAGCGTGGCGGGCGGCGGCACCTCGCAGACGAGGGCGGCATCGCCGAGCGGATAAATGCGGGGTTGCGTCATCGGACTGGCACGGTTCGGACGGCAATGTTAGCGCACATTGTCAATAAAATATCGACAACTTCCCAATAAGCGTTTTCGCCTAGCCCGGATGTACGGGCTTCTGGCGTACACTCGGCACACCCTGTCATCCGGCTTGCTCCGTCTTTACATGAAGCGTCCTGCGACCAAGATCGTGTCATCCGAACACCTCGTTTCCGATTCGAGCGCGGAGCTGTCGGAGCTCGAATACGGGCTCATCATGGCAGGCAACGCGTTCAACCGGTGGATGGTGCGCTGCATGTCGGCGGCCGGCGCGAAGGACATGACGGCGGTCGAGGTGTCGCTGCTGCATCACGTCAGCCACCGTGAACGCAAGAAGAAGCTCGCCGACATCTGCTTCGTGCTCAATATCGAGGATACGCACGTCGCGACCTATGCGCTGAAAAAACTGATCGCCCGCGGCTATGTGAAGAGCGAGAAGAACGGCAAGGAAGTGTTCTTCTTCGCGACCGACGCAGGCCGCGACCTGTGCCTGAAGTACCGCGAGGTGCGCGAGCACTGCCTGATCGAGACGCTGAAGGACAGCGGGCTCACCAACGAGCAGATCGGCGACGCGGCGCAGTTGCTGCGCAACGCATCGGGGCTGTACGACACGGCCGCGCGCGCGGCGGCGTCGCTGTAAGCGGTTGGACCGGGGTCGGGCCGGGGTTGCGCCGGCGGTGGCGCGCGGCAATGCGCTGACGGGCGTGCGACGACGGACGCCGCGCCGCCCGCCGCATCATCCGGCGGCCGGGTAGAGCGCGCCGTCGGTCACGATCCAGCGCAGCGCGAGATCGTGCGCTTCGGCCGGCAGTGCGTCGACGCGGCACGCTTCATAGGCGATGCCGACCGTCACGGGCGGCTGGCTGCCCGGCCACGCGGCGAGCGTGCGGTCGTAATAGCCGCCGCCGTAGCCGAGCCGGTAGCGCTGCGGATCGAATCCCACACAGGGAATCAGCAACAGGTCGGGCACGACGACGATTCCCGACGCCGGTTCCGGAATCCGGTGATGGCCTTCACGCATCGGCGTATGCGTGTCCCATGCATGGAACTCGAGCGGCGTGTGCCGCTCGCCGATCACGGGCAGCGCGGCGCGCCGGCCGGCACCGGCCGCGCACCAGGCGAGCACCGCATCGCGCGCGTCGAATTCGCCCGGCAGCGGCCAGTAGAACCCGACCGTGCGCGGCGCGAGCCGCTCGAGCAGCGTGCGCAGCCGCGCGTCGAGCGCGGCGTTCGCGGCGGGTTGCGACGCGGCGTCGCGACGCGCGCCGGACAGCGTTTTGCGTAGCGCAACCTTCGGGTTCGGCACAGGGTTGCGTGCTATGCTTTCGCTCACTTCGTGCTCCATTCAAAACGATGTCGAACAGCCTTTTCCGAGTATATCGCGCGGTCGCGCTGACGCTTTCGGCCACCGCGCTCGTCGCGGGCACGGCCGCGTGCGCCGCACCGAACGACGATACGGTCTCCGGGGACGACCAGACCTTCGTGCAGCTTCGTGAAGCAGCGCGCCGCAACGACGCCGCGAAAGCCGCGCAGCTCGCGTCGATGATTCCGAACTATCCGGTACCGTCCTACGTCGAGTATTTCCAGATCAAGCCGCAGCTGTTCGATTCGACGGGCCGCGCGCGCGTGGATGCGCCGGACGCGCCCGTGCAGTCGTTCCTGCAGCGCTACGATGGCCAGGCGATCGCCGACCGCCTGCGCAACGACTACCTGCTCGTGCTCGGCGCGCGCCACGACTGGCGCAACTTCGACGATCAATACAAGCGCTTCGTGCTCGACGACGACACGCAGGTCAAGTGTTATGCGCTCGAATCGCGCGCGGCGCGCGGCGAGAACGTCGCCGATGCGGCACGCGCGCTGCTCGTCGAGCCGAAGAATTACGGCGACGCATGCGTCGACCTGATCACCGCGCTCACGGTCAACCAGCAGTTCACGAGCGACGACGTGTGGCAGCAGGCGCGCCTCGCGTACGAGCAGAACTACACGACGCTCGGCGGCAAGATCGTCGACGCGCTCGGCGCGCGTCCGGTCGGCTTCGACCAGGCGACGAGCGCGCCGCCGCTGTACCTCGCGCGCGGCGTCGGCCCCGACGCGACGTCGCACCAGCTCGCGCTGATCGCGCTCGGCCGCATGGCGCGCAACGATCCGGACGCGGCCGCCGGCATGCTCACGACGGTCGCGCCTTCGCTGACCAAACAGGAGCAGGCGATCGCGTGGGGCGCGATCGGCTACCAGGGCGCGATCAAGCGCTCGCCGCTCGCGTCGGTCTGGTACGCGAAATCCGCGAATGCGCCGCTGTCGAACCCGGGCTACGAATGGCGCACGCGCGCCGCGCTGCTCGCCGGCAACTGGCCGATGGTGCGCTGGTCGATCGAGCAGATGCCGCCGTCGCTGCGCGACGATCCGGCCTGGATCTACTGGCATGCGCGCGCGCTCAAGCAGAGCGGCGACACGCTGCAGGCGAACCAGGAATTCGAGCAGGTCGCCGGGCAGTACAACTTCTACGGGCAGCTCGCCGGCGAAGAGCTCGGCCAGCGCACGACGATCCCGCCGCGCACGAAGGTGAGCGACGCCGAGATCGACGCGATGAGCAAGATTCCGGGCTTCGCGCTCGCGCAGCGTTTCTACGCGCTGAACCTGCGCCTCGAGGGCAACCGCGAATGGAACTGGCCGCTGCGCGGGATGACCGATCGCCAGCTGCTCGCGGCCGCCGAGTACGGCAAGCGTGTCGACCTGCTCGACCGCACGGTCAACACGGCCGACCGCACGAAAGCCGAGCACGATTTCACGCTGCGCTACCCGTCGCCGTACCGCAACATCGTCGAGCGCTACGCGCAGTCGACGGGCCTCGACACCGAATGGGCGTACGGGCTGATCCGCCAGGAGTCGCGCTTCATCACGAGCGCGCGTTCGTCGGTGGGCGCGGGCGGCCTGATGCAGCTGATGCCGGCCACCGCGCAGATGGTCGCGAAGAAGCTCGGCCTCGGCACGATCTCGCGCACGCAGATGCACGACATCGATACCAACATCCAGCTCGGCACCTGGTATCTGGCGGACATCTACAACAACTTCGACAGCTCGCCGGTGCTCGCCACGGCCGGCTACAACGCAGGCCCGGGCCGGCCGCGCCAGTGGCGTCAGGTGTTGACGCAGCCGGTCGAAGGCGCGATCTTCGCAGAAACGATTCCGTTCAACGAGACGCGCGACTACGTGAAGAACGTGCTGTCGAACACCGTTTATTACGCGGCGCTCTTCGAGGGCAAACCACAGTCGTTGAAGAGGCGTCTGGGCATGATCTCGCCCTGATCCGCACTCTTCACACTGCCGCGCGAGACGCGGCAGTGTTCAAGGGGCTGTTCACGCTAATAACGGGCTTGCGAACGTGCCTTGCCGGCCGCAATGCGGCCGGCAAGGCACGTTCCCCTGTTTGGAAAAAATCATGCGCGGGGCTGACCCCCGGAAGGGCCGATCGCCGCGTCATGCTCCTCGCGAATACGTCGAGTAATCGTTTCGTTTCGTCGCAATCCTTGCGCTCGGCCCTTCTGGGGGCCAGCGCAAGCCCGTTATTAGCGTGAACAGCCCCTTAGAGGTCCCGACCATGGATCGCCAGACCGTCGCGCTGCTGGGCGGCACCGGCTTCATCGGCAGCCGGCTCGTCAATGCGCTGATCGACGCCGGCAAGCAGGTACGGATCGGCACGCGCCGGCGCGACCACGCGCGCCACCTGCAGATGCTGCCGGTCGAAATCGTCGAGCTCGAAGCGCTCGACACGCGCACGCTCGCGCGCTTCGTCGCCGGTGCGCACGCGGCGATCAACCTCGTCGGCGTGCTGCACGGCGGCCGCGGTACGCCGTACGGGCCCGGCTTCGAGCGCGCGCACGTCACGCTGCCGGCCGCGCTCGCGACCGCCTGCACCGAGGTGGGCGTGCAGCGCGTGCTGCACATGAGCGCACTCGGCGCCGATTCGCATGGCGCGAGCATGTACCAGCGCTCGAAGGGCGACGGCGAGGCCGCGCTGCATGCGATCGCGGCGACCGATTCGCTCGCGCTGACGATCTTCCGCCCGTCGGTCGTGTTCGGCCCCGGCGATGCGTTCCTCAACACGTTCGCGAACCTGCAGCGCACGATGCCCGTGCTGCCGCTCGCGATGCCCGACGCGCGCTTCCAGCCCGTGTTCGTCGGCGATGTCGTGCGCGCGTTCGTCAACACGCTCGATCTCGCGGCCGCGCACGGCAAGACCTACGAACTCGGCGGCCCGACCGTCTACACGCTCGAGCAGCTGGTGCGCTATTGCGGCACGCTGGTCGGCCGGCAGGCACGCATCGTGCGGCTGCCCGACGCGCTCGCGCGGCTGCAGGCGAGCGTGTTCGAATGCCTGCCCGGCGAGCCCGTGCTCACGCGCGACAATCTCGCGACGATGTCGGTGCCGAACGTGCTGTCGGGGCCGCTCGCGCCGGAGCTCGGGATCTCGCCCGCGAGTCTCGAAAGCATCGCGCCCGCGTATCTCGGCCAGGCCGCGCAGCGGTCCCGGTTCGACTGGTTCCGCTCGCGCCGCTAGGCCGGCCCGGGTGCCTTCGTTCGGCTTCGTCCTTTTCACCTTCTCGTTTTCCGGAACACCGTCATGAAACTCGTCATTGGAGACAAGAACTACTCGTCGTGGTCGATGCGTCCGTGGCTGCTGCTCGCGCATTTCGGCATCCCGTTCGACGAGATCGCGATCGAGCTGCGCCACGACGACACGGCCGCACGCATCCTCGAGTATTCGCCGTCCGGCAAGGTGCCGTGCCTGATCGACGACCACGGCGTCGCGATCTGGGATTCGCTCGCGATCGCCGAGACGCTCGCCGAACGCTATCCGCAGTTTCCGATGTGGCCGGCCGATCCGCTCGAGCGCGCGCATGCGCGCTGCGTCGCGGCCGAGATGCATGCGGGCTTCGCGGCGCTGCGCACGCAGATGGGCATGAACGTGCGTGCATCGATGCCGGGGCGCGGCGCGACGCCCGATGCGCTCGCCGACGTCGCGCGCATCGACGCGTTGTGGAGCGCGTGCCTCGAGGCGTCGGGCGGGCCGTTCCTGTTCGGCGAATTCGGGATTGCCGATGCGATGTACGCGCCCGTCGTGATGCGCTTCAACACGTACGCGCCGGGCCTGTCGCCGGACGCGGCCGGTTATGCGGCCCGCGTGACGGCGCTGCCGGCCGTCCAGCGCTGGATCGACGCCGCGCGCCGTGAAACGAACGTGATCGCCGAATTCGAACCGCAGCCATGAACATCTACGCTGTAGGCGGTGCGATCCGCGACGAATTGCTCGGCGTGCCCGTGCAGGACCGCGACTACGTGGTGGTGGGCGCGACCCCCGAGCAGATGGCCGCGCAGGGTTTCCGGCCGGTGGGCAAGGATTTCCCGGTCTTCCTGCATCCGCGGACGCAGGAGGAGTACGCGCTCGCGCGCACCGAGCGCAAGACGGCGGCCGGTTATCACGGCTTCCAGTTCCACTACGCGCCGGACGTGACGCTCGACGAGGATCTCGCGCGGCGCGACCTGACGATCAACGCGATGGCGCGCGAGGTCAGCCCGGAGGGCGAGCTCGTCGGGCCCGTGATCGACCCGTTCGACGGGCAGGCCGACCTGCGCGCGCGCGTGTTCCGCCATGTGAGCGATGCGTTCGTCGAGGATCCGGTGCGGATCCTGCGCATCGCGCGCTTTGCCGCGCGGTTCGCGGATTTCACGGTCGCGGACGAAACGCTCGCGCTGATGCGGCGGATGGTCGACGCGGGCGAGGTCGATGCGCTCGTGCCCGAACGCGTCTGGCAGGAAATCGCGCGCGGGCTCATGGAGGTGAAACCGTCGCGGATGTTCGCGGTGCTGCGCGAGTGCGGCGCGCTCGCGCGCATCCTGCCCGAAGTCGATGCGTTGTGGGGCGTGCCGCAGCGCGCCGACTACCACCCGGAGGTCGACACCGGCGTGCACGTGATGATGGTCGTCGACCATGCGGCGAAGCAGGGTTATTCGCTGCCGGTGCGCTTCGCGGCGCTCACGCACGATCTCGGCAAGGCGACGACGCCTGCCGACGTGCTGCCGCGCCATATCGGCCACGAGGGGCGCAGCGTCGACCTGCTCAAGCCGTTGTGCGAACGGCTGCGCGTGCCGAACGAATGCCGCGATCTCGCGCTCGTGGTCGCGCGCGAGCACGGCAACCTGCATCGCGTGATGGAGATGGGCGCGGCCGCGCTGGTGCGGCTGTTCGAGCGCAGCGACGCGCTGCGCAAGCCGGCGCGTTTCGCCGAGATGCTGCAGGCGTGTGAATCGGATGCGCGCGGGCGGCTCGGGCTCGATACGCAGCCGTATCCGCAGGCCGAGCGGCTGCGCGTCGCGCTCGCGGCCGCGCGTAGCGTCGATGCCGGCGCGATCGCGCGCGGCATCGGCAACGACACGGAGAAGATCCGGGAAGCCGTGCATCGCGCGCGGATCGAGGCCGTCGCGCAGGCGCTCGAGATCGGCGAATAACGGCGGCGGGAAGGGCGCGCGTCGCGCGCCTGCGAAGCCGTTACGGCTTCTTCTTGCGTGCCGGCTTGGCGGCCGCCACGCGTTTGCCGGCGGCCGCGCTCGGTCTGGCTGCCGCCTTCTTGTCCTTTTTCACGGTGCCGGCGGCACGATCGCGATCCGCCCGTTCGGGCGCCGGCCCGCGGCGGCCCGTGCGCGGTTCGCCCGCCGCGGCGCGCGCGACGGGGGCCGGTTTCGCGGTGTCCATCGTCGCGGACACGAACCCGGCGCGACGGTCGTCGAACAGCGGCAGCGTGCCGACCGCGATCACCTCGGCCGGCCCGTCGCCCATGTTGGCGACCCGATGCCGCTTGCGCGCGTCGAAGTGCAGCGAGTCGCCGGGCGACAGCGGGTAGTTCTTCCTGCCGATCGTGAAGCAGATCCGGCCGGCCAGCACGTACACGAATTCGTCGCCGCCGTGCGCCACCCATTCCGAGCGGTAGCCTTCCATCATCCGCACCTTGAGCGCGTTGATCTGGCTGCCGTCGAACGTGGTGGACAGGCGTTCGTACCATTGCGACGTGGCGTCGAGCGCGTACGCCTTGCGGCTGCCCTCGTGCGAATCGGGCTGCACCTGGCGCGGCTGGTCGATCAGCGCGCCGAGCGGCACGTCGAGCGCCTTCGCGACGTTGACGAGCGACGACAGCGAGATGCCCGTGAGATGGCGCTCGACCTGGGACAGGAACCCGACCGACAGTTTCGCTTCGGTCGCGACTTCCAGCAGCGTCTTCTTCGCTTCCCGGCGCAGGCGGCGAATGCGCTGGCCGATACGCATGATGTCTGAATCCATGAATCTCTTTCGCGGCAACGAATCGGGAGGCGGGCGGACGGGCGGTGCAGTCGCCGGACAGGGAATTCCGCGCACCGCACGAAGCACGGCCGCCGGGGCGGCGATGCCGGCGCATTGTACCGCGCGGTGCCGCCGGACGAACGCCCGCTGTGCAGGGATCCGCAAGCGTCATGCCGATTTTAGCCCTACGAAAATTTCAGCTTGACCTCGATTTCAGCGTGCTCTAGATTCTGTCGCGCGCATCAAAAAAAGTTAAGTGAGACGAAAATTTTTTTAAGGGCCTGCCGCCGGGACGGTACGGCGGCCCGGCGCCGTGCCGCGCCGGGTCGAGCGTCGACCGTGCAGCGGCGCCGGGCCGCGTCAGGCCTGCTTCAAGCCTGCTTTGGGCCTGTACCCCGCCGCGTCACCGCCGGCCGCCGACAACAATGCATAACGGGCTTCCGATGATCGATCGACTGAAATACAGCTTCTCCGGCCTTCCCCCGTACGACGCGTCCGTCGTCGACACGCAGGCGGGCCTGTCGCGCCTGCTCGACGCCGCGCGGCTCGACGCGGTACTGGTCACGTCGCAGGACGAGTACGTGACCGAGTACCTGCCGCGCAGCAACAATCCGCGTTATGCGCTGTCGGGCTTCGACGGTTCGGCCGGCTGCGGGATCTTCCTGAGCGCGGCGACCGCGCAGGCGCTCGGCGTGCCGCCGTTCGTGCTGTTCGTCGACGGTCGTTATCACCTGCAGGCCGAGCAGCAGTGCGATCCGGCGCGCGTGCGCATCGAGAAGCTCGGGATGAACGTGACGATCTGGCAGGCGATGGCCAACTGGCTGGTGGCGCACGGGAGCCGGCTCGCACGGGTCGGCTACGACGCGCGGCGGATCAGCGTCGCGCAGCGCGATCGCCTGTTCGAGCAGACGCAGGCCGCGTCGCTCGACTGGACGAGTCTCGCCGATCGCGAGATCGATCTCGCGATCGCGTTGCCGGGCTGGGTCGTCGAGCGGCCGATCTTCGAGGTGCCGGAAGCGATGACCGGCCTGAGCGTCGCGCAGAACCTCGACGCGCTGAACCGCAAGCTCGCCGCGCATACCGGCGCGCCGGACGGCAGGACCGCCTTCTTCACCTGCGCATCGGACGACCTCGCGTATCTGCTGAACAGCCGCGGTTATCACATCCCGAATGCGTCGTCGCACCTCGGCTTCCTGTTCGCGGTGGGCGGGCAGGTGGCGTTGTTCCTGCCGGAAGGCTGCGACCGCTGCGAGGTCACGCTCGAGTCGTATCCGGCGCTGCACGTGATCCGGCGCGATGTCGCGGCGCTCGAGCGCTTTCTCGCGCCGTTCGCGGTCGATCACGTGTGCTACGGCTTCGAATCGGTGAACTGCGCGCTCGTCGACGCGGTGAAGCGGGTATGGCCGCAGGCGCGGCATGCCGATTTCAACCCGGTCGAGGCGATGCGGGCCGGCAAGACGCCGGCGGTGCTCGACCGGTTCCGAGACGCGTTTGCGCGCAGTTCCGCGGCGATCGCCGAGACGATGCGCTGGGCGAAGACGGGCGAGCCGGGCGTGCGCCATACCGAATACGACCTGGCGCGCGCGATCAACGATGCATACGCCGCGCGTTCGGCGGTTGCGCTGACGTTTCCGTCGATCGCCGCGAACGGCGCGAACAGCGCGTTCGCGCATTACACGGCGGCGAGCGCCGACGTCGAGCTGACGGAAGGCGAACTCGTGCTGCTCGACAGCGGCGCGTATTACGAAGCCGGCTTCGCGACGGACTGCACGCGCGTGGTGCTGCGCCGGACGCGCCCGGATACGGTCGCGCAGCCGTGGCAGCGCGAGATCTACACGGTCGCGCTGAAGGCCTGCATCAAGGGGCTCGTCACGCGCTTCCCGAGCACGGCAAAGGGCGGCGACGTCGATGCGCTCGTGCGGCAGGTGTGCCGCGATCACGGCCACGATTTCGGCCACGGCACCGGGCACGGCGTCGGGATTCACGTGCACGAGGGCGGCGTGCGGTTCGCGCCGGGCGCGCAGTACGGGCTCGTGCCGAATGCGGTGATTTCGGTCGAGCCGGGCATCTACCTGCCGGGCAAGGGCGGCGTGCGGATCGAGAACATCGTGATCATCCGCCAGGACGACGCGCAGCCGGATACCGTGACGTTCGAGAACATCGTGACGGTCGGCTACGACTGGGACCTGATCGATCTCGACCTGCTGGACGACGACGAGCGCGCATACCTGCGCGACTACGAGCGGCTGTGCGTCGAGCGCGGCACGCAGGTCACCGCGTGTCCGCTGCTGTAGGCACCGCCGCCCGCGCCGGTCAGTTCAGCAGGCGCGCCCGCGCGAACGGCGCGATCCGCTCGGCGAGCCACGCGTGCGTGCGTGTCGTCGGGTGCAGCGTGTCCCAGAACACGAAGCGCGCCGGGTCGCGGCAGTCCGCACGCGGCGTCTGCGCGCTCAGGTAGGTGAGCGACGACGGTTTCGGGATGTCGAGGCACGCGCGCTTCGCGTCGTCGAAGCCGTATTGGGCAGGATGGCTCAGCAGGTCGTCGAACAGCGCGTACGCGTCGAACACCTCGAGCCGCAGCGTCGCGCCGTAACGGGCGCGCAGCGCGGCGGCCGCGTCGGCGAGGCGCTGGTTGTAATCCTTCACCTGCGCGGCGACGCTCGCCGTGTCGGTGCGCGTCGCGAACACCGGTGCGCGCGACACGTCCGGCAGCGTGACGAGCATGATCCGCGTCGCGCCGGCCGCGGCGAGCCGCTCGAGGCTGTCGCGCACCGCATTCGCCGCCTGCTCGGGCGAGCGCCCGTAGTTCACCAGGTCGTTGCCGCCCGCGAACACCGCGAACAGCGTGTTGGCGGGCCGGTAGTCCGGCGCGCGATCCATGTATTCGCGCCACGAGTCGATCTGCTGCACGAGGCCCGGCACGACGAGGTACTGGTCGGTCGCCGCGCCGCCGATCGCCCAGTTGTAGAACGGCAGCCGCAGCGCGTTCGCGAGATATTCGGCCCACACCGGGCCGTTGCTGAAGCGTCCCGCCTGCCAGCTCGTGCCGTTCGGCAGCTTCCACTGGCTCGCGTTGAACATGTTCTGCGTGTCGGACAGGCTGTCGCCGAACACGATCAGCTTGTTGACGCGTGCGTCCTGTTGCGCGGCGTCGACGGTCCACACCGTGTAGTTGAACGACAGCGCGTTGTTCGCCGCGACCGCCTGCACGAGGTCGGACCTGATACCTTTCGCGGCCAGCGTCTTGCGGCACACGTCGGCGAGCGTGTCCTGCGTCGTCGTGCTGTAGAACATGTTCTTCCACTGCGTGATGCCGTCCGCCCACCAGTAGCCGGACACGCGATACCAGTCGCCGCCGGCGGGGTCGCGCGCCCATTCGTAGGTCGCGGCCGGCTTCAGCGGATCCGCGTCGATCCGGTACCAGCAGCGCAGGTACGTGTAGGTGTCGGACCCGCGGCGCGACGCGCGCGGCGTCGCGCCGGGCGTACCCGGCGCGGCCGGCGGCACGATGTCGGGGCCGGCCGGCGACAGCGACATGTCGCCAGTCGGCACGGGCAGCGGTGCGGCGCCGGCGGCCTGCGCGGCGGAAAGCGTCAATGCGGTGCCCAGCGCCGCGGCGGCGGAAACGGCGGCGGTGCGGTACGAAAACGGAATGCGGAAATATGGCATGCGGCCCTCTTCTGATTGTTGTGACGGGACGGCGGCGCGGTTGCGCAGCCGTGTATCGGAAGGGACCGTGAGTGCCGGGTTCGAGCCCGGTCTGTCGAAATGCGGGAGGCCGCGAATGGCGGCGAGGTGCTTGCTGCGAGGTACTACGAGCTGCTACGAGGTGCGGCAGGGAAGGCAGCGGCGCCGCTGCCGGTCAGTCAGTTGGTCAGTCAGTGCTTCAGCGCATGAGCGCCGATACGCGCCCGTCGGGGCCATAGACGCCGGCCGGCGCGGGCGCCGAGCGCAGTACCGCGAGCGCGCGCTCGTTGTAGTCCATCCGGATCCGGATCAGCATCCCGTTGTTCGCATTGGCCTGGCGCGCGCGTTCGGCGGCCTGTTGCAGCAGCTGCCAGCGGCCGGCGAGGCGCGCATCGCGCTCGGCGGCCTGGTCCATTCCCTTCTTGCCGGCCGGAAAGCCGAGCGCGGAAAGCTGGGTGTCGCGCGTGCGTTCGAGCTGCGCGAGCCGGTCGATCAGCTCGCTCTTCTTCTCGACGATCCCGGGCAGCATCTCGAGCGGCTGGGCCATCGTCAGCGCCTTTTCCTCGTAGGCGAGCAGGGACGCGAACGCCTCGACCGTCGCGTGTTCGTCGTTGACCGTGGCCAGCAGCTCTTCTCTCATCGCGTCATGCTCGTCGCGCCGGCGCGGGTTGGGCGCGTCGGCAAACCGGGAGACCGGGGGACCGGGGGACCGGCCGCGAGGCCGGCTTCAGTTGCCCGGGCGCTGCTGCTGCAGCAGCTCGCGGGCGGTATTCAATACGCCGTCGGCGATCTTGTTCGCATCGATCGTCAACGTGCCGTTGTTCAGCGCGTCCTTGATCGACTGGACGAGGCCCGTGTCGATATCGGCGTTGCCGGACGCGGATACCGAACGCAACTGGCCGGACAGACCCGACAGGTTCACGGTCGTGTCGCCGCCGGTCGACCCTGCGTCGGCCGCCTGCGCGGACGAAGACGAGGCCGTGCCGGATGGCGCACGGGTCGCGCCGTTGCCGGTCGGCGCCAGGGGGCTCGGGTTCGGAGTGGAATCGATCTTCACGATGGGTTTCCTGTTCGGTTTGACCCAGATAACGGCCGGGTCGGCCCGAACTTTAGCATCGCGAGCCCGAAATGCTCCGAATAAACAATTCTTTACATTCTTGCCGCTGGATCCGTTCCTACAGCGGAATCTCCACGGTGCCGGCGTCCTTGACGATCGCCGTGACGATCTGGCCCGCCGCCATCCGCACCCTGACCGACTGGCCGGGCGCGGCATTCGCCAGCGCGCTGCCCTCGGCCGAAATCGTGAAACCGGGCCCGGCCGCGACGACCCGCACCGTCTGGCCGGCCGACACCGACGCCGCGCTCTTCAGCAGGTCCTGCCGCAGCGGCAGCCCGGCCGAGATGCGCGCGAGCGCGGTCGAGCCGATCGCCTGCGCCGGATCGGTGATCACCGCGAGCGGCAGCACCGTCAGGTCGCCGTCGCGGGCGACCAGGTCGGCCGCGGAGAGCGGCTCGCCGGGCGCGATCTGGCGCGCGGCGACGTAATAGGTGGCCTGCACGGTCACTTTCGCCTGCAGGTAGACGGTCCACGGCCGCTCGCCCGCGCAGCGCACGCCGACCGTCGTGCGGCCCCACAGGCGCGCGCCGGTCGGCATGAACGGCTCGAGCGTCGTGCACGCGGCGAGCCCGCGCGGAAACGCGGTCGTGACCGTCGCGGTGGTCTTGCCGGGCAGGCCCGCGATCTGCTGCTGCAGGAACGCGAGAGCCGCGCGGCGGATCGACTCGGGATCCTGCTGGCCGGGCGGCGTCGCGGGCTGGGCTGCATTGGCTGCATTGGCGGTATT